>DATAJN010000755.1:0-4130 GCA_036262105.1 Ilumatobacteraceae bacterium | reverse complement strand
ACTCGCCACCTGTTCGCGCCAGGTCTCGTCGGACAGGTGCTCCCGTGCCGCTCCGAGGGTGGCCAGTGATCGCCCAGGACGTCCGACCGCGACGACGGGTCCGTAGCTGTTGAGCTCCCAGGCGACCGATTCCTCGAAGGGGTCGGTGCCGCGCAGGGAGAAGAGCTCCAACAGGGGTCGCCGTGCCGAAGCGATCGTGGGCAACGGCAGGCTGTCGTCCTCGAACGAGCGCAGGTAGAGCGCGGCCTTGCGGTGGTCGACCGCGAGTACGCGTTTGGTGCCCGAGCGGCTGAGTGCTCTCGCGATGCGGAACAACCCTCCGCCGACCACCGCGACGAGGAATCCACCGATGCCGAAGACAATGCCGACCGTGCGAGGCGCGATGCCAAGAAGATCAGACCACTTGAGCTGCGCCAGGGTGGGCGGAAGCACGAGATAGCGCAAACCCTTGACTGCGAATCCCACCCCGAGACCGAGCAATACGAGTGAGAGCAGGCCGACCAGCATTCCCGCTGGCCGGGGGAAGACGAACTGGCGGGGCGGCGCCGTCGCGCCGAGCAGGTTGAGCTCGCGACGCTGCCACCAATGGGTGAGCAGCAGCCCGGCGACGAGCGCCAGCGCGGCGACTGCGGCACCGCGCCAAGCGAAGTCGCCGGCGAGCGCGACGATGCACACGTTGACCGTGGCCATTTGTCCGCCGGTGACAACTGCCCCGTGGTGTCGGAGCCGCGTTGCATCGTGGTCGAGTGAGATTGCGGTGCCCGGGGAAACGCGCCCGTCCAGGGGAACGGGCGGTGGAAGCGCGCCGCCTGCCCAGCCGCGGCGCACGCGGCGGGCGCGCAGTCGGGCGATCGCCATCGAGCCTCCCGCTGCGGCGGTGACCAGTGCCGCGCTCAACGCGAGACCGAACAACTTCGACCGAGCGCTCGGGAACTCGTAGGCACCGGTTCCGCCAGATGGGAGGCCCGACGCGGTGAGTCGTGTCAGATCCGCGGCGAGCGCTGCTGCCCGCTCGGCCGGAACGCCATCGGCGTGGCTGACGAGCACGAGCACGGACACGTCGCCTCGGCGGAATGCGGTGCCGATCTGATCGGCGGCCTCACCCCGACCGGTGTAGGCGACGACGTCGGGCACGTCGCGCAGCGCGTCGGTCGACGTGACATCCGCGTTCTTCGGGTGTGCCGCCGCGTTCAGCGACGCGGCGGCGAAGATGTCGTAGGGATAGCGCGTCACGCTCACTGCACCGCGGAGCTGCCCAGTGTCGTCGCTCCAGATACGTGCAGCACTCGACGCGTGTTGGTGGAGAAAGTCGACGACCTCTTTCTGGACGTCGGTCGTGCCCCGCAGTTCGTCGATACCGGTGACGGTCGCCGACGTTGTGAGGCCGTACCCGGCCGGGGCATCGGTGGGCAGCATCGCTACGACCGCCTTGTCGGCCTCGGTCTGTTCGCTTCCCCTCACCGTCGCGGGTGCCGGCGGCCCTCCAGCCGCGGCGATCTGTCGACCGGCCAGGTCGAGGACGAACGACACAGGATCGAGGTTGCTCGCACCGTCCGTCGTGAGCGTGAAGATGAAGATGTGGTCGCGAGCCGCAAAGATCAGCGATGCAAAGCCGTCGCCCAGCGTCATGCCAGTCGGAACGAACCATGAGGCGAGTTCGAGCGACGGTTCGGCAGAAACCGTGAAGTCGGGATTGTCCGCAAAGAACACCTGGAACAGCGAGCGCACACCCGGCGGGTCGGTGATGGCGAAGCCTTGGAGGTCGAGCCGGGCATGCTCGTTCGCGAACGAGCGCGTCAGCGAGTCGAGGCTACCGGGCTTCTCACCCACGACCGTGAAGCCCGACCCCACGTCCGACAAGAGCACGTCGCCCGCTGGAGGGACGGCGAGCACGGCCAAGCCCGGGGCGATGACGCTCCCGAAGAGGACCGCGCCGCACAATGTTGCGGCCAAACGCCCAGCTCTCACGGCGCGAACCCTAGGCGTCCGAGCGCCGCTTCTGGTGCCATTGGCACGCGATCCGCGTTGACGGTCTGGATCTGCGGCGTCATGATTTCCGTATGAACGTGCCTCCAGCGCTGATCGAGCGAGAACAGGCACTCGCAGTCCTGAGCCGGGCCAAAGACGAGTCGCGCACGGCCGGTTGCACCATGCTGGTGGCCGGCGAAGCGGGGGTCGGCAAGACGGCGTTGGTCGACGTGGTGGCAGAGAGATCGACCGATCGAGTGTTGCGAGGTGCATGCGAGCCGCTGTTCACTGCTCGGCCGCTGGGCCCGTTCATCGACATCGCCAGATCGCTGCCCGAGCCGTTGGCCTCGACGATCGCCGGTGGGGGCCGTGTTCACGCCGCACTGCCCGAGCTGCTCGACGAGCTCACAACCCGACCATCGATGGTGATCGTCGAGGACGTTCACTGGGCCGACAAAGCTTCGTTGGACCTCATTGCTCTCCTCGGACGGCGCATGGCGCAGACGGCCAGCCTCCTGGTCGTGACGTTCCGAGACGACGAGCTGGCCGTCGATCATCCGCTGCGACACGTGCTCGGAGCACTCGTCGGTCAGAGCGCCGTGGAGAGGATCCGGTTGCAGCCACTTTCGCTCGATGGTGTCGCGCGCCTGCTGGGCCGGGACCGCCTCGAGGCTCAGCAGATGTATCAGCGCACCGGCGGGAACCCCTTCTTCATCACCGAGGTGATGGATGAGCCGGGCGCAAGCCTGCCGGCATCGGTGGCCGACGCCGTGCTGGGTCGGGTTGCTCGACTGGAGCAACCGGCGCGAAGGTTGCTCGAGGCGCTGTCGATCATCCCCGGCCTCGTTCCTCCTGCACTGGTGAGCGCGCTCGGCGGTTCGAACGTCGATCATCTCGACCGACTCTTCGAAAGCGGGATGGTCGTACGGTCGTCGAGCGAGATCGCCTTCCGACACGAGATCACCCGCGAGACCGTCGCGGCCACAGTCGACCCGGTTCGCGCCGTCGAGTTGCATCGCACGGCGATGACGGCGCTGATCTCCGCCGATGCCGACCCGGCGATCATCGCCCATCACGCCGAAGGGGGCGGCGACACCGACGCCGTGCGGCACTTCGCCCGTGAGGCTGCCGACGCGGCCGTTCGTATGGGAGCTCACCGCGAGGCGGCTGCGCAATACGGCCGGGCCATCAGGGTGGGTAACCCCGACCCGCTGCTGGAGGCCGAGTTGCTCGAGCTCGGAGGGCACCAGGCCATGCTCAGCGACCGATTCGACACGGCGCTCGCCTGGTTGGAGCGGGCCGTGTTGCTGCGACGCGATCTCGATGACGCACGCTCCCTGTCCGCTGCTCTCATGGCGCGCGGGCGGGTGCAAAGTTGCTATGGCAGACCCGACGACGCCACCGCGAGCTGGTCGGAAGCCTTTGATGTCATCAGCGCCAACCCCGACTGCATCGAGTACGCCCGGGCCCTGTCGGGACAAGTTGCAGTGCATTGGATCGAAGGGCGCATGGAGGACGCCCTCCGATGCGGTCGCCACACCCTCGAACTGGCCGGCCGACACCTCGACCAGACGCTGATGATCACGAGCCTCAATCAGGTCGGGTGCCTCGAGCTGTTCCTTGACGACGAGGCGGGCTGGGACAAGCTCCTGCAGTCGGCCGCTCTTGCCCACGACGAGAACGATGCCGAGAAGGTTGGCTCGGCGTATCTGAGCCTCCTCGAGTTGGCTGCGACGCGACGTCGCGCCGACATCATCGACGAGTACACCGCGAGCGCCATCGACTACTGCACCGACCACGGGCTCGACCTCTGGACGCGCTACCTCGAGGCTGCGCTGGCCCGATCGCTCATGGACCGTGGTCAATGGGATGAAGCAACGGCGGCCTTGCCCCGAAATGTGGAGTCGTCGTCATCGCCGCTGCCGCGGGTAGCCGCCGGCATCGTGCTGGGCCTGATGCGAGCGCGCCGCGGCGACGCGGGAGCCCGAGCGGTGCTGTTGGAGGCATCGGAGTTGGCGATCGGCGCTGAACCTGAACTACGTGTGTCCCTCCTCGCGGCCACGCTGGAAGCGTGCTGGCTCGGTGTGGAGATCGAACTGCCGACGCAGGCCGCGGTGGACGAACTGCTGACGTTGGGCGACCGGCAGCGTGCTCGATGGGAG
>DATAJN010000754.1:0-2749 GCA_036262105.1 Ilumatobacteraceae bacterium | reverse complement strand
TCGTGGCGACATCGAGCACCCGGGAGATTGCACCTGCAACGACCTCGTCGACCAACACTGCGACCACCTCCACGTCGACGACAACATCGACGACTTCGACAATCTCGACCACCTCGACGACTTCGACCACCTCCACCACGTCGACGACCATTGCGTCACCGGTGCTGGAGACGCGTGTGATCGGTCGCTCGGTGCTCGGCCGCGACATCACCGCCTATCGGTTGGGAACGCCCGGAGGCAGGCCGGTGCTCCTCATCGGTGTGATCCACGGCAACGAGGCGAAGGGCTACGGGATCACGCAACTGATCCGGACCATGCCCACCCCGCCAGGTATCGATTTGTGGATCATCGACAGCATCAATCCCGACGGCCAAGCTGCGGACACGCGTGAGAACGCCAACGGAGTCGACCTCAACCGCAACGTGTCGTACAACTGGAACTACATCCCCAAGTCCGACGACAACGGTCAATACTCCGGCGAGGCGCCGGCCGACCAGCCGGAGACGCAAGCGCTCGAATCGTTCGTCGAGGACATCAAGCCGAACATCACCATCTTCTGGCACCAAGACGCCAACCGAGTGTCGCCAGGCGGAGCGCGGCGGGAGATCCCCCTGAAGTTCGCTTCGATCGTCGGCCTGACGACGGCCTCGACTCCGTGCACCGCTGGGTGCACCGGCACCGCCAGTCAGTACGTCAATCACGCCGTGAAGGGTGGCACCGCGTTCATCGTCGAACTGCCCGGCAACGACGAAGTGACGCCGGCGATGGTCAAGCTGCACGCAGAGGCAACGTTGGATGTGATCGCCCTCTGAAAACGCGTCAGTCGCGACCTTTCGCCTGTCGGCCGAGGGCGCGTTGCATGTCGCGCTGCGCATCACGTTCGGCCATAGCGTTGCGCTTGTCGGCTTTGCGGCGGCCGCGTGCAAGAGCCAGCTCGACCTTGACCTTGCCGTCTTTGAAGTAGAACGACAGCGGGACGAGAGCCAGCCGCTCCTGGGCGACTTCGGCAGCAATGCGACTGATCTCCCGGCCATGCAGCAACAACTTGCGCGGACGATCGGGATCGTGTGAACCAACTCCATGTGCGAACGCGTACGGCGGGATGTGCACGCCGTCGAGCCAGATCGCCCCGTTGAGAACCCGCGCATAGGCATCGGCCATCTGCAGATGACCGAGCCGCAAGCTCTTCACCTCGCTGCCTTGCAAGACGATGCCGGTCTCGATCGTGTCGAGGATCGCGTAGTCGTGACGCGCCTTGCGGTTGCTGGCGATGAGCTTGCGACCCTCCGACACATCAGGCGACATGGCAGGTGAGGGTAGCGGTCGCCTCGTCGACGACCGCCTCGCTACCCTTCGGCCGATGCTGGCTTTCCGCAACCGAACGTTCATGCAGATGATCGGACACGCCTACGACGGATATCCGCTCGAGGCGTGCGGGTTGCTGGTCGGCCGCGGTCATCGAGTGGAACGCTTCGTCGGTTGCACCAATGAAGCGGCCTCGGCGCGCATCTACACGATCCCTCCGAGGGAGCTGCTCCGCGCCGAACGGGCAGCAGAGGACGACGGTCTCGAGATCATCGGCGTGTTCCACAGCCACACCCACTCCGAGCCGTATCCGAGCCCGACCGATGTCGATCAAGCGCCGGACCCGACTTGGCACTATGTGATCGTCAGCCTGAAGCGAGAGGCACCGGAGACCCGTAGCTATCGCATCGCCCAAGGCGCGATCTCCGAGGAGCGCGTTGCTGTGGAGTGAGATAGAATCCCGACAGGATTGATCAGGTTTCATCGGAAGATGGTCGTCGACCGAATGTTGGGAGTGGTGATGGTTCCGTTCGACAGTGTTCTCGACATGATCGGCAACACTCCGATGGTCGATGTCAGTCGGCTGTCGCCGAACCCCGACGTTCGCATCCTCGCCAAGTTGGAGGGCCAGAACCCGTTCGGATCGGTGAAGGATCGCATTGCCAAGTCGATGATCGAGCACGCCGAGAAGAACGGTTTGCTGCATCCCGGTCAAACGATCCTCGAACCCTCCAGCGGCAACACCGGCATCGCCTTGGCGGCGATCGCCCGGCTGAAGGGCTACCCGATCAAGATCCTGATGCCCTCCAGCGTGTCGGTCGAGCGCCGTCAGATGTTGGAGGTGTTCGGAGCCGAGGTCATCCTGACCCCTGGCGAGGAAGGTAGCAACGGTGCAGTTCGGCGGGCGCAACAGATGGCCGCCGAGCATCCCGAGTGGTGCTTCATGTACCAGTACGGCAACGACGCCAATCCACTTGCGCACTACGAGGGCACCGGCCCGGAGATCTGGCGCGACTGCCCCGAGATCACCCATTTCGTGGCCGGCCTGGGTACGAGCGGCACCCTGATGGGCACCGGCCGCTACCTGAAGGAACAGAACCCGGCGATCAAGATCATTGCCATCGAGCCACCGCTCGGCGAGCGCGTCGAGGGCTTGCGTAACCTCGATGACGGCTACATCCCACCCGTGTTCGAGAAGTGGTACGGCTTCGACTTGCTCGATCGCAAGCGGGTCGTGCGACCACGCGAAAGTCTGGAGTGGACCCGTCGTCTGGTGCAGGAATGTGGTGTCTTCGCTGGCATATCCGCGGGTGCGGCTCTGGCGGGTGCCGCGAAGGTGGCCACCGAGATCACCGCTGGTGTGATCGTGTTCATCGTCTCCGACGCAGGTTGGAAATACCTGTCGACGGGCGCGTACACCGATGATCTCGACGAGGCCGAGAAG
>DATAJN010000753.1:0-1855 GCA_036262105.1 Ilumatobacteraceae bacterium | reverse complement strand
GCGGGCATACCAACCCGGCGACGACGTGCGTCGCATTGATTGGAACGTGACAGCGCGCACCCGCGAGCTACATGTTCGCGATCAGATCGCCGATCACGACCTGGAAGCGTGGATGGTGGTCGACGTCTCCGCGGCGATGCACTTCGGCACACAACGAAGCACCAAAGTACAGATCGCCCTTGCTGCAGCCGCGACCGTCGGCTTTCTCACCGCCCGCAACCAGAACAGGCTGGGCGCCGTGCTCGTCGCCGGGCCGCACCTGCGCATCACACCACCGCGCCTCGGCCGCGACAACGTCCGGGCAATCCTGCAGGCAGTTGCCGATTCGCCCGACACCGAAGGACTTGGCCCCGGTGATCTCTCCGAAGCCATGCGGCGCGTCGGCGGCCTGAGCAAGCGTCGCGGTTTCGTCTGCGTGATCTCCGATTTCGCCGGAGTGGACTGGTCGTCTCCGATGTCTGCGTTGGCGATGCGACACGACCTGTTGGCCATCGGCATCGGAGATCCACGCGAGTTCGATGTGCCACCCATCGGCCTCGTCACGTTCTCCGATCCATCGACCGGCGCAACGCGCGAGGTGATGGTCACCGATTCCGTCCAACGCCGCTTCGCCGAGCGCGCCGCCGAACTACGTCAGCAACGAGAGCAGACCGTGCGTGCCTCCGGGGGCGACTGGCTGGAGCTCTCGACCGCCGGCGATTGGCTCTCCGACATCGCCGCCCATGTGCGACGCCGCCGCCTGCGCCCGGCAATGGTCCATCGATGAGTTGGGACTTCCTCGCTCCTGCCCGGCTGTGGTTGTTGGTCGTTGTCGCCGCCTTGGTCGTGGCCTACCTGATCGCCCAACGACGACGGGCGGCACACACCGTCCGGTTCACCCAGATCGAGATGCTTGATCAGATCGCCCCGCGCCGCCCGGGCTGGCGGCGGCACGCGGTGGCGGGCCTTCAGCTGGCCGCACTGTCGGTCGGCGTGCTCGGCGCCGCCCAGCCGGTCGAGCGTTCCGTGACACGTTCTCAGGCGGCGGGCAAGATCATGCTGTTGTTCGACGTGTCGTTGTCGATGGGGGCCAACGACGTCACTCCCGATCGACTCGATGCGGCGAAGCAAGCAGGAGCGGACTTCGTCGATGCGGGCGATGCCGATGTACAGGTCGGGTTGATCTCCTTCAGCGGAACGGTCGATGTCGACGTCGAACCGACGATCGACCGTGGACGCCTCACCAAGGCAATCGATGCCTTGCAACTGGGCGAAGGCACGGCGATCGGCGATGCGATCGCCACCGGTGTGCGCATCCTGCAGCGCGATCAGACCACGAAGGACTCCCCCGGCACGTTGGTCGTCCTCTCGGACGGTGAAACGACCCGAGGCATGCCGACCGCCGATGGCGCCCAGATCGCGGCCGATGCCAACGTGCCCGTATACACCATCGCCTTCGGCACCGACCACGGCACGATCGACAACCCCGACACAGGGGAAGTAGATCCGGTACCGGTGAAGCTCGACGAGTTGCAAGGCGCCGCCGATGCCACGAGCGGAAAGGCGTACGTCGCCCCATCCGCGGACGAGCTCGCCAAGGCATACGCGGACATACGCGCCAACCTCAAGCAGACCAGTGGCGACCCGGTGACGACCATCCACGAGCTGACCTGGCGATACGTCCTGGCCGCCGTGATTCTGTTGATGATCGCCTGGGCTGTCGGTCTGTGGTGGCTGCGCGGGCCCCTGTAGCGCGAGTCAGAGCGAGTCGGCGACCTTCGCGGCTGCGTCGGTGATCCGCTGGGCGCGGGCGTCGGCGGCAAGGTTCGCAGCCATCTTGTTCATCACGTAACCGACCGCCAGTTGGCGCTCGGGT
>DATAJN010000752.1:0-8233 GCA_036262105.1 Ilumatobacteraceae bacterium | reverse complement strand
GTGTGAAGATGTTGTAGCTCAGCGCCGCGCCGACGTGGCCGTGCAGCAGTTGATACGCGCCCCTGGTCAAGCCGCATCCTGGACACCACAGCCCAGTGGCCTGGTGGAACACGCAGTTCGGGAACGGGGAGCCGGCAGAGGCAGGGTTGTGCGTGGCCACGAACGTTGCGCCCGCCACCAGGCCGGCGCCGCCGGCGATCGGTGCAACCCGGCGGCCGATATCACCGTGCAGCGTGGTCGGCAGCCCGAGTTCCATTGGCTCAATCGTACGACTCTCAGCGTTGTGGACTCGCTGTTTCCCCGCCACGATGGACGGCCATGTTGCAGGTCCAGGCGCTTTCGGTGGAAATTGGTGGTCGTCAGATCATCGATCGCGCCTCGTTCACGGTGATGCCGCGCGACAAGGTCGGTCTGGTGGGCCGCAACGGCGCCGGCAAGACCACGCTGTTCCGGGTGCTCGGTGGTGCGCTGGAGCCGACCGGCGGCAAGATCCTTCGCAAGGGCGGGTTCGGCTACCTGCCGCAAGACCCTCGTATCGCCGGGGTGCTCGACGGGCGCACCGCCATCACTCACATCCTGTCCGGCCGTGGCATCGACGAAGAGTTGATCCGCTTGGAGAAGCTGCGCCTGACGATGGAGGAAGACTCGAGCGAGCGCAACGTCAGTCGGTACAGCCGGGCCCACGACGAGTTCGCCACGGCCGGCGGGTATGCGGCCGAGAGCGAGGCACGCTCGATGGCCGCCGGGCTCGGGCTTCCCGACGATCGTCTGGAGTTGCCCATCGGAGTGCTCAGCGGTGGTGAACGCCGGCGAGTCGAGTTGTCGCGCATCCTCTTCGCCGGTTCCGACGTGCTGTTGCTCGACGAGCCCACCAACCACCTCGACATCGACGCCAAGGCGTGGTTGCTGCAGTTCCTGCGCACGTATCGCGGCGCTCTGCTGGTGATCAGCCACGACCTCGATCTTCTCGACGAGGCCATCACCCGCGTGATGCACCTCGATCGACCCGCCGAGGATGCGCTCGGCGTGCTCGTCGAATACAAGGGCACGTACAGCCAGTACCGAGCGGCACGGGCGAGCGATGAGGAGCGAACTGCTCGGAAGGCCGCTCTGCAGGCCAAGGAGATTGCCCGCCTGCAGACCGTCGTCGATCGCTTTGGAGCGAAGGCCACGAAGGCGGCGATGGCCCACAGCAAAGAGAAGCAGATCATTCGTCTCGAGGCACAGCGAGTGCACGTTGGCAAGGGCGACCGCACCTTGCGCGTGCGGTTTCCCGATCCTCCGGCAAGCGGGGTCACGGTCATCACCGCGCACGGTCTGTCGAAGGCCTATGGCGGACCACCGGTGTTCGAGGACGTGTCGTTCGACGTCGGCCGTGGCGACCGCCTCTTGGTGCTCGGCCTCAACGGTGCCGGGAAGACGAGTCTCCTGCGCATCCTCGCGGGTGAGACCAAGGCCGACCTCGGCCAGTTCACGTTCGGTCACAACGTCAACCTCGGCTACTACGCCCAGGAGCACGACAACTTGCAGGCCGATGCATCGCTGCTCGACAACATCCGCGCCGCCGTGCCCCACGACATCGTGTTGACCGAGACGCAGCTGCGCGGACTGCTCGGCATGATGGGTCTCAGCGGGGAGAAGGTCTACCAGGAGAGTGGCACCCTGTCCGGAGGGGAGAAGACCAAGTTGGCGCTGGCGATGTTGATGGTCGGTCGCAACAACCTGCTGCTGCTCGACGAGCCGACGAACAACCTCGACCCGGCGAGCAGGCAGTCCGTCACCGAGTCGTTGTCGGGGTGGAAGGGCACCATCGTCTTCGTCAGCCACGACACCGAGTTCGTCGAGCAATTGCGCCCGACCAAGGTGTTGTTGATGCCCGATGGGGAGCTCGACTACTTCAGCAACGATTGGCTGGAGCTCGTTTCGCTGGCCTAACGGGGCGCTGGGTCAAGTGCGCTCAGACGACGCACAAGCTGAACCGGCCGTGACCGGCGAAGATCGTTTCGTACGATCGCATCTCGTCGGGCGTGGGTTCGAAGAGTTCGCGCGTCGTCGGCCGCACTCCATGCTTGCGGAACCCGATCAGCTTCACGCGCATCGTCGGGTCGACCTCGGCCAGCCAGCGGGCTGTGTCGTCGAGGAGCACCGGATCGTCGTTGATGCCAGGCATGATCAGCAGTCGAACCTCGTACAGGCGATCGACGGAACTGAGATACCGGATCGAGTCGAGCACCTGGTCGTTCGGGTGGCCGGTGATGGCGCGGTGGATGTCCGGATCGAGGCACTTCAGGTCGATCATCGCCCCGTCCATCACGAGCAGTAGCGACGTCCAAGTGCTGCGATCGACAGCTCCGTTGGAATCGATGAAGCACGTGAGGCCGGCGAGCTCGGGGTCAGCCCGAACGGCACCGAACAGTTCTCGCAGGAAGTCGGCCTGCTGCGTGGCCTCGCCTCCCGAGACGGTGATGCCCGACAGGAACGGAGCCGCTCGCCGGATCTCTCCGAGGATCTCCTCGACCGGCCGGCGAAGGGCCTTCGGGGTCGAATCCCATTGGCATGCCGCGATGCAGGCGTCACTACCCTGGCACGCGTCGTGGTTCCACAGGATCGCGCCCGTCATGGAGAAGCCGATCGCATCAGAAGGGCAGGCGGCGACGCAATCGCCGCAGTGGTTGCACAGGTTGATGGTGTACGGGTTGTGGCAGGCGATGCAGTCGAAGTTGCATCCTTGCAGGAACACGACAAAGCGGTTCCCTGGCCCGTCCACGTTCGAGAACGCGATGGTGTCAGTGACCAGACCCAGTGTCGCGTTCATTGCATCCGATCCGTTTCACGGCGCGTTGGCTCAAGTGGAACGAGGCCTCCGAGCCGGCGGCGAGATAGTCGCTGCTGTGCCGGGCGCCGCGTTGGTCGATGTCGATCAGGTCGCTCTTGCGGACGAGGTAGCCGGTGATCCGGATGAACTCGTTCGAGTCGAGGTTGAAGGTGAAATCACGCATGCCGGTGACGAAGGCACCGCGGATGATGTCGACGACTGCTTCGGGGTTGCGCACCGCGGTCTCGTCCACATGGAACACGTCACTGATCCCGGCTGCGAACAGGTGATGATGGGGCGCACAGGTGTTGATGTGTTCGAGCATCGCCGGCTCGTCGCCGACTGGGATCCGGGTGCCGGCAGTGACGTCGCTGTCGAGGTCGATGCCGCTCTGCGAATGCAGGTAGCAATGACCGCCGCCGCCCTCGCAGTAGGGCATGGGTCGCGCCGCGACCAGCTCGGCAACTCGTTCGGTGATGCGGTACGACAGCGTGTCGGCATTTGCGTCGTGGCCGTAGCGACCTGAGCCGCCTTCGTAGGCGACCAGCAGGTTCACCGCTTCGGCGAGACCGAACACGCCGAACATCGCCGAGAACCGGTCGATCGAGATCAGCCCTTCTTGGGCGAGCCAGTTCGTTTCGAAGAAGTGTTGCTGCTCGACCAACGAGCGAACGCGGGCCTCGGCCAGTTCGGCCGTGAGCTCCACGTAGGTGGGGAGCGTCTCGGCGAGGAAGGAGTGAGAGTCGCCGGCGTGGCCCAGCGCCGCCTCTTTCAGGTTGAGCCGAACGAGTGTGTGCGCTCCTCCGCCGATCTTCAGTGAGTTGTAGCAACTGACCGCGGCGTATTCATCTCCGTGATCGGCGACCATCATCGGGTGATTCACGAAGTGCGGCTTGCCGGTCTCGAAGACGGTGTGGACTGCGTCGAGCACAAGATCATCAGGAGTGAGCCGAGGGTCGACCTTCAAGGTGAGGTTCGGGACCACCTGGTGAAGTGATCGCTCGACACGAAAGATGGAACGGGCGATCCGGCTGTCGCCCGGGCCGATGTCGGTGTGAACGAAGGCATCGGGGAGCATTCGATCGAGAGCGATCCAGAACCTGCGCAGTGAGCGGTCGAGTTGTTCGTCGCTCACGCCGTCGAATCTGGCGAGCACCTTGTCGAGATCGCCGAGGTACACGGGGTACGTGGTGACGGACGGGACGTGCGCGTACATGATCTGCAGGAACGACAGCGCATCGTCGAGGTTGTGAGGTGCGGGGAGCTCGAGGTGTCGCGATCCTTGGGCAATGGCCCGCTCGTAGTCAGGCAGCACGTATCGAGGCGTGTACGGAGCGTTGCCCTCGTACATGTCGCAGATCACCCGCTTGTCGAGGGCGTTCTGACAGGCGTCGGACAATGCGGGGTACTCGATCGCTTCGGTCGCCAGGGCGGCCAGCCGACGCAGCTTCTGGTCGTATCCGAGGGCCTCGTCGCGCACGAGATCCGTCGCCCGACTGCGCATCTCTTCGAATTCCATGGCATCACTTCCCTGCTCACATGGGGTTCTGCGTTCGACGGTACGTGACCGAGGTCCTGGCGAACAGGGGCGAAAGACCTGGATGGAGTGATGAGAAGTGCCCAACGGCGAGTTGGCCACGAGCTGCCTGCTCCAGATCTCCGAGTGCCGACGAGCCGCGTTGCGGGCTCAGTGCAGGTTGACGGGAGTGCCGACGAATGGTTTGTCGACCATCTCGAAGAAGTCGTGACCCTTGTCGTCAACCACGATGAAGGCCGGGAAGTCGCGCACCTCGATCTTCCAGATTGCCTCCATGCCCAGTTCCTCGTATTCGAGCACGTCGACCTTGGTGATGCAGTCCTGCGCCAGGCGGGCTGCCGGGCCGCCGATCGAACCGAGGTAGAACCCTCCGTAGGTCTTGCAGGCATCGGTGACCTGACGGCTGCGGTTGCCCTTGGCGAGCATGACGAAGCTGCCGCCCGCGGCCTGGAACTCGGCGACGTAGCTGTCCATCCGTCCGGCGGTTGTCGGCCCGAATGAACCACTGGCCATTCCCGCGGGAGTCTTCGCCGGCCCGGCGTAGTACACGCAGTAGTCGCGCATGTACTGCGGCAGGCCGTGGCCCTCGTCGAGGCGCTCTTTCAACTTGGCGTGGGCGATGTCGCGGGCGACCACCATCGGTCCCGACAGCATCACACGCGTCTTGACCGGGTAGCGGCTCAACTCGGCGCGGATCTCGTCCATCGGTCGGTTGAGGTCGATGGCCACGGCCTCACCCTCGAGGTGCTCATCGGTGACTGCCGGCAAGTAGTGAGCGGGGTCCGATTCGAGGCGCTCGAGGAACACGCCATCGCGAGTGATCTTGCCGAGTGCCTGACGGTCGGCGCTGCACGAAACGGCGAGCGCCACCGGGCAGCTGGCGCCATGCCGGGGCAGGCGGACGACGCGCACGTCGTGACAGAAGTACTTGCCGCCGAACTGGGCACCGATGCCCGTCTGCTGGCTGAGGTTCAGCACCTTGGCCTCGAGCTCGATGTCGCGGAAGCCGTGACCCGACGCCGAACCATGTGTGGGCAAGCTGTCGAGGTACTTCGTGCTGGCCAGCTTGGCGGTCTCGACGGCCAGTTCGGCAGAGGTGCCGCCGATCACAACGGCAAGGTGGTAGGGCGGGCACGCCGCGGTGCCTAGCGTCTTCATCTTCTCGAAGAGCCACGGCAGAAGGGTCTTCTCGTTGAGCAACGCCTTCGTCTCCTGGAAGAGGTAGCTCTTGTTGGCGCTGCCGCCACCCTTGGCGATGAACAAGAACTTGTAGGCGTCACCGTCGACGGCGGCGATCTTGATCTCGGCAGGCAGGTTGTTGCCGGTGTTCTGTTCGTCGTACATCGTCAGCGGTGCCATCTGGCTGTACCGCAGGTTCGAGGTGAGGTAGGTGTTGTACACACCCCGCGCGATCGCTTCCTCGTCAGCGCCGGAGGTCAAGACGAACTGACCCTTCTTGGCCTTGATGATCGCCGTGCCCGTGTCCTGGCACATCGGCAGCACGCCGCCCGCGGCGATGTTGGCGTTCTTCAACAAGTCGAGAGCGACGAACCTGTCGTTGTCACTCGCCTCGGGGTCATCGAGGATATTGCGCAACTGTTGCAGGTGTGCCGGGCGAAGAAGGTGAGCGATGTCGCGCATCGCCGTCTCGGTGATGAGTGTCAGTGCCTCGGGCTCGACACGGATGAAGTCGCCCGCTGCGGTCTGCACGCTCGACACGCCATCGGTGGTGAGGAGCCAGTAATCGGTGGAGTCGGGGCCGAGTGGGAGCAGCTCGGTGAAGGCGAACTCTGGCATGGCCTCACGCTACGCCGTCGGACCCGTCGGGCCTCAGGGTGGGGGAGGCTTCAACGCGTTGTCGACGAGCGCCTGCTCCTCCGGCGTGATCGCCGCGTGCGGATGAACGGCGCCATCGGCAACCAGCTCGGCTATGTCACCGATGCGGACGTCGGGGCTGAAGGCGTACAGCGGGGAGATCGATTGATCGACGGTGGCGATCGCCGGCGACGCAGCGACCATCTCGAGCAGGTTCCGCTCCTCGGCGGCGCGAGCAGCCCAGTCGTTGCCGTTGGATTGCAGTGCACCGATGTTCATTGCGGTTGCACCGACCAACACAAGCCGCCCGGCCCACTGAGCAGGCGGGGCGATGCGGGCCAGGAGGTCGACGGCAATCCCGAACGCCGGCATCAACAGCACGGCGCCGATGTACACGTAGCGCGAGTTCGCCGCGGTTTCCACGCCGAACCCGCCGCGTTGAATGCCCAGGCCCACGTACATGGCGACTGTCGTGATTGCCAGCGAGGCGAGCAGATCGTGGGCAGTCGCGTCGCGGCGTCGCCACAGCAGCACTGCCAGCGTGGCGACCAAGGCGACACCGACCAGCGAGCCAATCGACGTCAGGCCCTGGAACACCGCTTCGAGGCCACGGTTGACGTAAGACGGCAGTTCCGACCACGACCCCCGGTTGGCATCGCCGGCCGGGTCCTGCCCCCAGAACAGCCACCACCATGCCGTGGCAAGCGTCGTGGGAATGGTGGCGATGGCCGCCGCCTTCCAGCGACGCCTCGCCACCGTGAAGAGCAGCGTGCCGAGAATGAAGAACGGGCCGAACCCCGATGACGCCACGGCAACGAGCCCGGCGACGACACCCAACGCGTCGCGACGATCCGGTGGGCCATCGTGATCGACCAGACTGAGATGGACGAGGAACGCCAACAGCGACAGGTTGTAGACGATCTGGATCGCAAAGACGATGTTTTCCCAACCGCTGCCGAACACTGCCAGCATCCCGGCGAGGATCGTTGCCGTCCATGGGGAGACACCGACCCGCAGGCTCAACCTTCGCACCATCACGACGATCCCGAGGTGGCAAGCCATCGTCGGGATCAGGTACGGCCAATATGAGCCGGTACCGAACACCGCGTGCACCACTCGATACACGATGATCGGAAAGGTCATCCAGTGACCGTCCTGGGCCATGAACAGCATGTCGTCGAGTCCACTGACCTGGTGCACCTTTTCGCGGGTGAACACGAACGCCCAGTCGTCGCGGATGAACCACTGCTGCCGCCCGACGATGAACAACACGATCACGGAACCGGCCAGCGCAGCGCGAAAGGCCCAACGCGCACCGTCGTCGGAGCGTGCCCACACTGCGGCGCTGCGCATCCGCGCCTCAACGTCCACGGATCACCGTGTGCCACCACAGCACCAGCAGTTGCCAGGCGCTGCGGGTGATGGCCGGGAGGCGGAAGAACTGCGACTTTCCTGACGGGCGGAAGTAGTGGTGCACGGGGATCTCGACGAACCGGGCTCCGGCTCGATCGAACGAACGCATCATCTCGACGCAGATCACCCCGGACGTCGAGGTCAACGGGCGGTCGATGATCAGTTGCCGGCGGAACATGCGGAAGTCGCAGTCCGTGTCGCGGACCTTGAGGCTGAAGAGGAGCTTGACGACATGGTGATAGACCCGCCCGATCACCTTGCGGTACCACGGGTCGCCTCGACCGATCTTGTACCCCTGCACGACATCGACGTCGTCGGTGGCAAGGGGCACGAGAAGGGCGGCCTCTCCGGCGTCGTACTGGGCGTCGCCGTCGGTGTAGAAGATCCATTCGTTGCGTGCTGCCCCGAAACCGCTGAGCAGTGCCTTCCCGTATCCGCCGTTGGTTTCGTGATGGATCGCCCGCAACCACGGCCGGTCCTTCACCAACGCGTCGAGCACTTCCCGAGATCCGTCGGCGGATCCGTCGTTGACGACGATCACCTCCACCTCGGGTACGAGCGGCGACAGTGCGGCGAACACGTCGTCGACGAGATCGCCGATCGTGTCTGCGTCGTTGTAGCACGGGAACACGGCCGACACGCTCCTGACCGCC
>DATAJN010000751.1:0-3831 GCA_036262105.1 Ilumatobacteraceae bacterium | reverse complement strand
CCTCGCGGCGCGCCGCAACCGTGGTCGGCGTCACGCCGCCGCGGTAGATCGGTACCTGCACGCCGAGCGTCGTGGTGCCATTCCCGGTGTCGACGGCCTCATATCCGCTGCGGCCTGTGTCGCGCGCCGCCAGGGTGAGCGCCCCATTGGCCCCCGCGCAGTAGTCGAACCCGGCAGGAGCCCCGGCCGCCGGGTTGCGGCTCTGGCCGACGACGAACAAGCAGTAGAACTCGCGTTCTCCCGGAGGAATCAATTGGAATCCGCCGGCCACCACACCGGCTGGATCTGCGGTCGCCGCAGCCACGTAGGCCGGCAATTGTGCGGCTGGAACCATGATGACTTCTCCCCAGCCGAGCAGCTCGGGGTATCGCGTCATCGCCTGAAGTGCCTCCGCCCAAGCAACGAACTCGTCGTTCGAGGGATGCGGCGTGTCGAGGAAGAAGCCGCTGGCACTCACCGCGAGGTCCTGTTCGCGCTGAATCGCCAGTCGCAACGTCGAGGCGACCTCGAGCGACGACACGGTGAACGCCTGGCGTGACTTGTCCGCGTCATGACGCGCCACCGAGGTTGCCGTCGCCACCGAGCTGGCCACGCCGGCGACGAACAACATCGCAGCGAGCAGCACAACGATCCACACCTGCCGACGACGGCCAGACTCGTTGGAAAAAAGCTGGAGCTTTCCCACGTCTCTCACCCAATCCACCACTTGACGCGGTCACCAGGGTCGAAGTGCCCGAGACCTTGATCCAGATGCCTCACTGTCACGACGTCGGATTCCTTGGACCGTTCACCGGGCCGCACTGGTCGTCGCCGCAGCAATGGGTGGTAGCTTTCCGCGTTTGTCGTCACCGATCGCGAGGGAGGCAACCGATGTTGCTGGCAGCGCTTCGCGATCTGCAGTGGCGTCGTAAACGATTTGCCATCACCGTGATCGGCACGGCGCTGGTGTTCTCGATGGGCCTGCTCATGTCTGGCCTCTCCAACGCGTTCACCGTCGAGGTCGACCGCACCTTGCAGCAGTCCGGCGGCGATCGATGGGTAGCCCCTACGGGCGCGGCCGGTCCGTTCAGCGCAGGCATCAGCATTCCGCTCGATGGGTTCGACGCTGCCCGTGGCGCCGCTGGTGTCGAGCGGGCTGATCCCGTGTTGTTCACCCGCACAGTGGCCGACGTCGACGGGAAAGGGATCGACATCAACCTCTTCGGAGTCGTGCCCGGTGGCCTCGGTGCGCCGCAGGCATCGCTTGGCCGTGGGCCGACCGACACGGGCGAGGCTCTGGTTGCGAAGAAACTCGCCAGCGTCGGCGAATCCATCGTCATCCTCGGTCGCTCGTTCTCCGTGGTCGGAACCGTCGACAAGGCGTCGTTGATCGCTGGCGCACCTTCGGCCTTCCTCGTCCTCGGCGACGCGCAAACTCTCGTCGCCAATGGGCAGAACGTCGCTTCGATGATCGTCACCAAAGGAGTGCCCACCGCGCTACCCGTCGGCCTGACCGCCTTCGACAGCAGCCAGACCAAGGCAGATCTCGCTCGCCCGCTGAAGAACGCGACGCAGTCGATCGACTTCATCCGCGCTCTGCTGTGGATGGTGGCAGCGCTCATCGTTGCCTCGGTGATCTACCTCTCGGCGCTCGAACGAACTCGGGACTTCGCGGTCTTCAAAGCCACTGGTGTTCCGACCACGGCGATCGCCGCAGGTCTGGCCCTGCAGGCTGTCGTGATTGCTCTCGCAGCGTCGATCGTCGGGGCCGTGCTGGCCCTGCTCATCGCGCCGCGGTTCCCGATGGATGTCGTCATCTCATCTGGTTCCCTGCTGTTCATGCCCGTACTGGCCGTGATCGTCGGGCTCGTGTCGAGCCTCGTCGGGCTACGCAGGATCGCCCAGGTTCAACCCGCGGTTGCGTTCGGGGGGCCGTGAGATGGACGGAGTTCGAGTCGACGAGATCACCGTCGAGTTCATCCGCGGCGGTCAAGCTCTTCGACCGCTCGACAAGTTCAGCCTCGACGCCCCCGTCGGTTCCCTGACGCTGTTGCTCGGGCCGTCAGGTTGCGGCAAGACCACCCTGCTCTCGTGCCTCGCCGGCATTCTCACCCCGAAGAGTGGGCGCATCGCCGTGCACGGAACGACAGTCACTGAGTTGAGCGGCCGCGAGCTCACCGACTACCGCCGATCCGAGGTTGGCATCGTGTTCCAAGCGTTCAACTTGGTACCGAGCCTCGATGCCACCGAGAATGTGATGGTTCCCCTGCGTGCGGCCAACGTTGGCCGGCGTGAGGCAGCGGCGCGAGCGGTGGAAATGCTCACTCGAGTGGGGCTTGCCGACCGGCTGCGCAACAAGCCGGCGCAGCTCTCTGGTGGCCAGCAACAGCGTGTCGGCATCGCTCGTGCGCTGGCCCTCGACCCACCCCTGCTACTGGCCGATGAGCCAACCGCTTCACTCGACCACGTACAGGTCGAGACCGTGCTGCGCATCCTTCGCGGCCTCGCCGATCAGGGCCGCACCGTGATCGTCTCCACACACGATCCGCGCATGCTCGGCCTGGCAGACCACGTCATCGATATGGTGCCGTTGCAGGCGTCCACGGCGCGCGGTCCGGAGGATCGTCACCTCGAGGCCGGCGAGGTTCTGTTCACCGCGGGCGCCCGCGGCGACCGGATCTACCGGATCATCGACGGTGAAGTGGAACTCTGGAGCGTCTCCCCCGACGGTTCCGAGACGCTGATCACGCTCTTGGGGCCAGGAGACGAGTTCGGTGAGATGGGCGCCGTGTTCGATCTCCAGCGCGCCGCGACCGCGCGGGCTCGAATGCCCGCACATGTCGTGGGGTACACGGTCGCCGACTTCAAAGCGCAGTTCGGCGTACCTCACCTGATGGGCCTCATCGCCCGTTTCGCGCCGGATGGCGGTTGAGCGACACTCAATCGTCGCGATGCCTACCATTGCCCAAACGAACGGCGACGGTTTGGAGCATCCTGTAGAGTGCCGACCCGACCAACTCCTTGCTGTCGGGTGGTAGCTCCACGCTCACGGCGGCGACACCGGGCTCGTCGGGCACCACCACGGCGCCGTACGCACGGAGTGCATCGAGCAGCGCATGGTTCTCCCACTTCACGCTGGCCGTGAAGGTGGTGATGCCAGTTCTGCGAGCCTCGTCCACGAGCGAGGTCAGCAGGATCGTTCCGATACCACGGTTGCAGTATGAATCGAGCACAGTCACGGCCGCTTCGGCTGTGGACGAATCGTCGTGATCGCGGGCGAATCGGGCAACACCTACGCCTGGCTGCCCGGGCTCGTCGATCATCCGTGCGCCGAGGGCGAATCGGTTGAGACCATCGACATCGACCAAGTAGTCGAGCAACCGACCGGACAAGTGCTCGGGCGCGTTGAAGAAGCGCAACCGTCGCGACTCCAACGACAGATCCTCGTACTGGGCGGCCAGTTCCTCCCGGTCGCTGGCCCGTAGGCGACGAACGAGGAGCCGTCCACCGTCGCGGAGCGTGTGCACGGTCTCCGGGGTGTCGCCCGGTTCGTCTCGTGGTGAGTCGGCAGTCCGTTGGTGCACTGCGTCACCCCGCGTAGATGCGGTCGATCTCGTCGGCGTAGACCTTCTCCACGACCGCCCGGCGAACCTTGAGCGTCGCCGTGAGCTCACCGGACTCGATCGTGAGATCGCGTGGCAGGATCGCGAACGTGCGGATCGACTCGGCACGCGAGACCGATTCGTTGGCTTGATCGACGGCTTGTTGGATCGCCGCCTTCAGCTCCGCTGAGTCGAGCACATCGGTGGCCGCTCCATCGACGTGGCCGTGCATCGCCGCCCAGTCCGGGAG
>DATAJN010000750.1:0-8845 GCA_036262105.1 Ilumatobacteraceae bacterium | reverse complement strand
CGCGGTCGATCTGGCGGTGGCTGACGCGGCTGGGGTGGCGGCTGTGTTGGTGGATGTGCGCCGGGTTCGCGGTTGGCTCGACTCGGTCGAAGTTGCTGCGGCGCGCCGGCTGGCGGAGTTGGCGGCGGTGTCGCCGTCGATGTTCCCCGAGCGTGTTGCTGCCGACGCCGGCCGGGTGTCGCTGAGCGAAGCGTCGAAAGGGTTCGACCGGGCCAAGACCACAGCGGCGATACCGCAATTGGCCGTGGTCCTCGCGGGCGGTGAGACGTCGGCTGGTCATGTCGATGTCGTCACCCGGGCCATACGACCACTCACGCCCGAGCAACGTGACAGGTTCGCTGAACGCGGTGAGGTGTTGGCGTTGGCCGCGTCACAGTTGCCGCGTGACGAGTTCGCTCGCACGGTGCGCGCCGAGGTCCGTCGGGTCTGTGCCGATGACGGCATCGACCGCCTCCACCAGCAACGCCGGGCGACCAGTCTGCGGACCTGGGTCGATCGGGAGACGGGAATGTGGTGCCTGCGCGGCGAATTCGACCCGGAAACCGGTCTCTGCCTCGACACCCGCCTGCGCGCCATGGTCGAAACGTTGTTCCACGACACCACACCTCCCACCTGTCCCACGGATCCGGTGTTGAAACAGCAACACCTCCGCGCCCTGGCCCTGATCGCCCTATGTGAAGGTCGCGGCGGGCGGACGCGCACCGAGATCAACGTGCTGATCGACGCCGACACCCTGCTCCACGGCGAACACGACCACACGATCATCGACCTCGGCCTACCCGTCGAGGTACCCATCGAGACGCTGCGGCGGATGGCCTGCTGCGCCGAAGTGATCGTGCCGATCATCACCGCCGCCAACGGCGTCTCACTCCATCTCGGACGCGATCAACGAGTCGCCAACCGCGCCCAACGCCGCGCCCTGCGAGCCATGTACCGCGGATGCGCGATCCCCGGCTGCACCGCTGCATGGGACCAGTGCGACATCCATCACCTCACCTGGTACCGCCACCGTGGACGCACCGACATCGAAAACTTGTTGCCGTTGTGCTCGAAACACCACCACGCCGCACACGAAGGCCACTGGCACCTCACCCTCGACACACACCGCAACCTCACCATCACCTACCCAGACGGCAACATCATGACCACCGGCCCACCCACAAGGAGAAAGAAGTGAGGCCGGTGCGACGCCGCGCAACTACCCCTGGCCGAGCGCGTCGAGCGCTTGCTGAACAAGACGTCGCGCTTCGTCGACCTTGGATTGATAGGTCGCGAGGTCGTGCGCCTCCAGGGCCTTGTCGGCGTCGGCGAACAACGTCTCGGCCTGGTCGAGCAGATCGGCTGGACTCTTGTCGGTTGTCGGTGGTGGATTGGCCCCGCCGTTGTCGACCGGTGGGGGGGTGTCGCCGACGACATCGCCGATGTCGGTCTGGAAGCCGGGGAACAACCGGGCCAATGCGGCGCCCAACGAACTGCCGAACGAGGCGTTGTTGTTCTGCGACACCAGCACCAGCTCGATCGTCGGTTGCGATTCCCTGGTGTTGGCCACCGATGGCTGCACATAGACGGGGCGTATCCACAACAGGCCGCTGGCCACAGGCACCATCTGCAGATCACCGAACACCACGTCGGTTCCTTCGATGTTCAGCAGGCTGAGCTGTTGCGAAACACTGGCCTCGGTGTTCATCGTGTTGGAAACGGTGAACGGGCCGTCCTCGGGCGAGGTCACCTCGTAGGCGACGAGCGACCCGTAGTCCTGCGGATCGCTACTCGCGGTCATGAAGGCCTGCAGGTTGCGTTTACTATCGTCGGTCGAGAACGGCACGAACGGGCGCAACAACTTGAACGAGGCCTCGGTCTCGCCGGGGGCGCGCAACATCGAGTAGTAGGGAACGAAACGTTCGGTGCCCGACTCAGTGGCCAGGTCCTGCGCCGCGGCAGAATCGCCGGCGATGCTGTTGGTGGTGGCCGTGCTGTCACCGGCGTTCGGGCGGCCGATCGGTGCCTGGGCAACCGACCAAGCGCCGGTACGACCGAAGAAGGCCTGCGGACTCAGGCGATACTTCGAATAGGCCGACGTCTGCACTCGGAAGAGCTCCTCCGGGTAGCGGAAGTGGGCGGCGAGGCCGGGGGGGATCTGGTCGCGGTTCTTGAACAGACCGGGGAACGCCGATTGCCAGACCTTGGCGATCGGGTCGACGTCGTCGATGATGTAGAACTGCACGGTGCTGTCGTAGGCATCGACGACCGCCTTGATGCTGTTGCGCACGTAGTTGAACGGATGGTCGAGGCCGCTTCCGGGGTTCAGCTGGCTGCGATCGCCACTTTGACCATACGGGTAGCGATCGGACGTGGTGTACGCGTCGATGACCCACACCACTCGCCCATTGAGCGCGACTGGATAGGGGTCGTTGTCGTACGACAGGAACGGCGCCAGCTTCTTGGCCCGGTCCTCCACGCTGCGGATCGACAGCAGTCGCGAGCTGTCGTTGATGGCACCGGAGCCGATCATGTTGTAGTCGAGGTAGCTGAGGGCGAACGCCATCCGCTTGAACACCGAGTCGAGCTTGATCCCGCCATCGCCGCTGTACTGCCCGGGATCCGGGTAGTTCGGGCAGGCTTCCTCGGCAACGCCAGTGTTGACAACGGCGTAGCCGGAGATCTGGTCGCTGAAGTACAGCTCCGGCCGCTCGAGACTGACCTCGCGATAGACCGGGCGGCGATCCTTGATCTGCCCTGCGGGAGCGCTGACGATCCCACAGCCGTGTGTGTTGATGAGGTGCTGGCCCTGCCACGACTTGTTGGCGATGGTCGAGAGATCGAGTTCGCGAGCGGCGATAGCCACCTGCTGCTCGCGTCCGTCGATCACATAGCGATCGGGATCGAGATCGTTGATCGTCAACCCGGCCTTCTGGCTCTGGTCGGTACGGAAGCGGCCGACCATCGCCTCGGGCTTCAGCAATCGAACGTTTTGCAGTGGCGTGATGTCGGCGGTGAGGGCACTCGTGGTGATATCGGTGAACGAGACCGGCTTGACGGCGACGTGGTCGATGCCGAGCGCGTGCTTCGTGGCGTCGATGTTGCGGACGATGTAGGGCGCTTCCTTGTCGCGCTGGTTGGGGTTGACGACCAGGGCCTGGATGGCTGCCGGGTAGATGATCCCGCCGACCAAGGCGATGACGGCCCACAATGCCGAAGCCACGACAGGGATACGCCACGAGTTGGTTCGCAACGTGGAGAGGAACAGCCCGGCGACCAACAGCGCGATCAACATCAACAGCACGACAGCTGGCAGCTGCGCTTTCGCCGCGGAGTAGAGCAGACCGCGCACGAACCCTCGGGAGTCGTTGGTGAGCTCGTACCGCTTCAGCCAGTAGTCGCCGGCCTTGATCACCGCCATTGCGGCGAGCAGCACGGCGACGTGTGCCTTGGTAGCCCGGCGCACCTTGGGCCGCGGTGGCTGGATGATGATGCCGCCGCTGAGCACGTGGGTGGCCACGACCAGAAGTGTGATGAACACCAGCGCGGCGAAGAGCCAGTCGATCACGAAAGCGATGAAGGGCAGCCGGAACATGTAGAAACCGACGTCGTGGCCGAACTGGGCGTCGGCGATTCCGAACGGTTGCTGGTTGCGGAACATCAACCAGTCTTGCCAGTGGCTCACGGCCGGTGCCGCGAACAGCAGGCCGGCAACCACGGCGACGCCGACGCGCAACATCCGCAGCCGGTGGCCGAAGAACTCGTGGAACCGTTCGACCAGCGGATGGGTGTTGGCGGAGAACGCTGATGGTGCCAGCCGATCGGCGATCACCAGGTTGAGCACGGCGATGGCCACGAACGTGCCGCCGAACAGGAAGAACATCAGCAACTTGGAGCGCAGCACGGTGGAGAAGACACCGGCCCTGCCCACCGAGTCGAACCACAGGTAGTCGGTGTAGAAGCCGGCGAAGAAGCGGCCGAACAGCAACACTCCGACGACGATGACCGCCAGGGCGATGAGAGCTATGCGACCCTTGTCGGAGAATCGACGACCCGTCGAGGGCGGAGCAGAACGAGGCGGTAGATCGGACGGGTTCCGCACTCTGGCGAGACTAGCGGGGTGCTAACGCAAGCATGCAGCGGCAGCCCTCGTGGGCCGGCGCGCCGGTGTGACCCGTGGGGAAGGGCTGACCAGCAGGAACCTCACCGGCGAGCGCGTTGTCTTCTGCGTCGGGACAAGCCGGCCCGTTCGGATCGACCATCCAGCAGACGTGGGTGCCTGGCACCACCGCAGCGAGCGCGCCACGACCGAACGCCGCGCGGGCAACATCGTCGAGGTGCTCGTCGATGCGTTGCGTCTTCCACTCGCGGTAGATGCTGCGCACCATCGTGGCCAGTTCGGAGTTGTCGCCCTCAGCCTCGGCGACGGCTCGCTCGAGGCGCTCGCGCAAGGGCGCGACGATCGTGGCGGTCAATGCTTCGACCGCAGCCTTGGTGGCGCCGGCACGATTGATGTCGGCCTTGTGCTCCTTCGTCGAGCCGCCGTCGATGCTGGCGGCGCCGATGAGCGCAGCGCGCTCCAACTCGGGCTGCACTGCCGCGGCATAGCGAGATGCCTGTTCGGTCTGCCACGGCAGCATCGTGTCGATGTTGCGCACCGGCTCGTTGCGCCGCAACGTGTGCAGGATCTCGTTCTGCTCGTCGGCCAGCACGCGCTTCAGCTTGCGAGCACTGGCAACGATGATCGGTGTCAGCGAGGCGTCGCGTTGCCCGAACAACGTGTCGTCGAGGGCCTCTTCGACCAGCGGCGCCTCGGGCGTTGGTTGAAACACGGCGAGTTCGTCGACGATCGTCAGCATCGTGGTATCGCCCGTCGAGTCGGTCTCGATGATCTCGATCTCCACGATCGTCTCGCTCTCATCGACCTCGGCTTGCTGGGCACGCTCGACCACGGCGTCGGCGCGCGCGGCGCGCAATCTGGCGAAGAGATCGTCGACCGAAGCACGCGACCCGTCGTCGATCGAAGCTTCAGCTGAGTCGTCGGTCTCGTCGTCGTCATCGCCACCGAACAAGGCGACAACGGGCGCTGACTTGCGGGCATCGTCGCGTTCGTCGTGCTCGTGCACTTCGTGCATCTCCCGCATCAGCACCACGGTGCTGGGCGGCTCGACCTCGACCTCCGGTTCGATGACCGCCTCGACCTCGACCTCGACGTCGGCTCCGTCCGGGCTGGCCTCGATCACAGTGACCGAGACGGGAGATTCGGGCGCCTCTGACTCCTCGCCGGCCTCGGCGACCTCGGCGATGTCGGCGGCACCGCGGGGCGGCCGCTGGTTGGGAACCATGAGCGGCACCGGGCCGGTGGTAGGCGACAGGTTGACGTACTCCGACGGCTCACCCAACGGCGTCAATTCGGCCATGACATCGACGGCAACGAGGCGCGACCGCTCGAAGGCCTGCAACAGACGATCGCGCCCGTGCATCAACTGCTCGATCTGCTGGCGGGCCAGCTCGCGGCGACGGGCCAACTCGCTGAGCACACGCTCGCGATAGGCGCGGGCCTCGTTGACCATCTCCCGGCCCTGCTGCTTGGCCATGACCAGTTCGGACTCGGCGTCGGCCGACGCATCCTGACGGCGACGAGCAGCTTCTACCTCGGCCTCTTCGCGCAGCCGCTGAGCCTCGTCAGTGGCCTCACGCAACATCCGCGCCCCGGCGTCCTCGGAGCGGATCTTGATCTGCGACGCCGCCTCACGGGCCGTCGACAGGATCCTGGCCGCCTCTTCGCCGAGCATTCGGGTGACGACTTCTTCGTCGAGGGCGACGGCGGAATTGGTGGAGCCGCGCTGGGCGGAGCGCAGCTCACGCTCGAGAAACTTCTCGCGTTCTTGGAGGCGAGCCATCTCGGCGGCGACCATCCGCAGCAGATCGCGCACCTCGCTCTGGTCGTACCCGCGCCGCGACGTCGAGAACGACGCCGCAGCGACCGCGTCGGGCGACGACGGATCAGGACGTGAAAACGAAAGTGCCATCAATCACAAGAGTAGGTCTGCAGACCGCCGAAATCGTGGCAATCGGCTTCGCACCGCGGCGACGCGGTTACGGAGTGGAACCAGGGGTGGTGCCGGCAGTGGAATCAGTGGTGACCGGTGGTGCGGCCGGCAACGCCTCGCCACCGATCCGCTGCAGCGCGGCCAGGGCTTCATCGAGGGTGGCAACCGGAATGATCTCGACCTTGTCGCCGACGACCTCACGGGCCTTGGCGATGTCGGCGTCGCCCTGGGCGGTGGGGACGAGGAAGTACTTGGCACCGGATTGCAGCACGGCCGATGCTTTCGAGGAGAGGCCGCCGATCGCGCCGACCTCGGCGCGGATGTTGATCGTGCCGGTGACCGCGACTCGCTTGCCACCGAGCAGGTCACCAGCCGACAGCTGATCGATCAAGGTCAGGGTGAACGCCAATCCGGCCGAAGGCCCGCCGATCGACTCGGTGTCGATCTTGACCGAAATGTCATCGGGAAGACTGATGGTGGCAGTGTCGCTGGGAATGAACCCGATGATCGTGCGGTCGGGCTCGTCGGGTGCAGCGATCAGCTCGACCTTGCCACTACCGGGCTTGCCATCGCGTTCGTACTCGATCTCGACGGTGTCGCCCGCCTTGTGCTTGGCGAGGATGGCCGTGAGGTCGTCGACCACCGCCACGGGGCTGCCGTCGACCTTCAACAGCTTGTCGCCGGGATTGAGCAGTTCGTCCGACGGCGCGAACTGTGTGCACGTGCGCCCGTCGTCGCTGGCCTTGAGACAGACGAGTTCGTCGATGATGACATCGCCCGGCTTCAACGTGGCGTCGAAGCCGAGCCGTTGGAGGGCCACGAACTCCGCCGTCTCCTTGGCAGTGCGCATGTCGCGCTGACCGCGCGTCGTCTGCTGTTGCGGAGTCTCGGTGGCGTACAGATCGTCGTAGCTCTTCGGATCGATCGCCGGGTTGTCGCGCCCGACCCACCAGTCGAGCAGGTTCAGCTCCGGGGAACGCACGGTGACGAACAGCACCTGGCCGTGGCTCTCGTACGTCGTCGGGCCCTGGATCGTCAGCAGCGGCTCGACGGCCTGGGCGTCGGCCGGCACGATCGCGAACTGGACATTCTCCGACGGCCCCTTCTTGGTGCACACGCCGGCGTCGTTGCGCTCGACGCAGTCACGCTTGCTGGCGACGACGGTGCTGGGCAGCAAGGCCGCAAGAGCAACGGTGGCGATGCCGAGGAAGCCGACAACGGCAAGCGGGATTGCCCACAAGAGGTGGCGGTTGCTCAGCGACCGCACGTTGTCGGACGGCTCCATTACGATTGATTCTTGCGTGTCGACCAGGGAACTCACCATCGCTACTGCTTGGATCGCCGTCCTCGCCATTGTGGCACTCGTTGCGGCAGGTTGGCGTAAGCCTGCCAGAGCCACGGCCAATCCGGCACGCGCCCTGCGACCGACTCGGGCGCGTGTCGGTTTGCTCGTCACCGAGGAGGACGTGCCACTCGAACCGCGCACCCAGTTGTGGCGCCGGGTATGGGCGATCGTTGCCGGCAGCACCATGGCCTTGGTCACGGGGGCCGTCGCCGCAACTCTGATCGGCTTCGGCGCGTCGTGGATCGTGATCACCCTGTCGCACATGCTCAAGAAGTGACCCTCGCAGAATGAATGGGGTGGAATGACCCAGCGATGGCGAGAGATCGCAATCGCCGGGCACCGCGGAGATGGAGTCGCCGCGCGAGATGCACTTGCCGACGAAGACCCCGTGGTCCGCGAGCTCGCACTCGGAGCGCTGCTGCGTCTCGGCCTGCTCACCGATGCCGACCTCATCGTTGCACTGGCCGACAGCGCGCCTTCCGTGCGCAGACGGGCCGCAATGATCGCCGGCCAGCGGCGACGTGTGTCGCTGCGCGCCGTTCTCGATGATCCCGACCTCACCGTCGTCGAGGCCGCGGCGTGGGCCTGCGGCGAGCAAGAAGGAGTAGACGACGACACACTCGCTGTCCTGATCGATCTCGGTACGAAGTCGGCGGATGCCTTGGTGCGCGAGGCGTGCACCGCTGCACTGGGTGCAATCGGCGATCCCCGCGGGCTGCCCACCATCCTCCACGGATGCGCCGACAAGCCTGCCGTGCGGCGACGAGCAGTCCTGGCCCTGGCGCCATTCGACGGATCCGAGGTCGACGCCGCCCTGCAGGCCGCCCTGGTGGACCGCGACTGGCAGGTTCGTCAGGCAGCGGAAGACGTGTTGCGCGCCGCCGGAGACTGAGTTGGTCCCACAAACTCTCACCAAACTCTAGGAATAACCCGACGAGTCTTTTAGCGACCGTGCTGCAGCATCAATGCGTGAACACTCGAATTCCACCACGCCAGACGATCGCCGTCCTCGGGATGTCACTGGCCCTCATCGCTACTGCATGCGGCAGTGGCAACAACGCCTCGGCCCAGATCGCCAGCCTCGGCTCGTCAACAGGGACAGCACCCGACACGACCTCGCCGGTGAACACCCAGGACGCGTTGCTCAAGTACGCGGCGTGCATGCGCGAGAACGGGGTGAACATGGCCGACCCGACGTTCGACGCCGACGGCAATCCGTCGGGTG
Source organism: Ilumatobacteraceae bacterium (assembly GCA_036262105.1). Taxonomy (GTDB): domain Bacteria; phylum Actinomycetota; class Acidimicrobiia; order Acidimicrobiales; family Ilumatobacteraceae; genus JAENVT01. The sequence continues at coordinate 243 of DATAJN010000750.1, read as the reverse complement.
GCGGTTTCGGGCAGGGGTCCGGCATCGATCCACGGTCGGATGCGTTCCAAGCAGCTCAGAAGGCCTGCGGCGATCTCCTCCAAGGGGTGACCCTGGGTGGCGCTGGTCGTGGCGGCGGCTTCGACCGCGAGGCGATCCAAACCAGCTTGAACGACTTCACCGCGTGCCTTCGCGATGAAGGCCTGCAGGTCGACGACATCACCTTCGGGCCCCAAGGGGGCGCGGCGGGTGGCGGTGGCGCAC
>DATAJN010000749.1:0-4646 GCA_036262105.1 Ilumatobacteraceae bacterium | reverse complement strand
ACCCAGATCCGCAAGGGGGACGGGGGTGTCAATCGTCGGTGGGGTCGGCGAGGAGGTCGACGCTGAGGGCGAGCGCTGCGGCGATTGCCGAGGCTCGTTGGGCGACCTCGATGAACGCCTTGGCTGCCGTCGCGCCGTCGCGCATCGGCGGGTCACCCAGGGACCGCAGGAGCGCCCCTGGATCCGGCGGTACAGCGATCGGCTCGATCTCCGGCAACGGGCCGGGTACGCGCCAGATGTCGACCGCACCGGGCCGCTTGGGCTGCGCGCGGCGGCCGTTGTTGGGGCCACGACGTGGCGGGCGGCTCATCGGTCGTCCCCTGCGAGAAGTTCCTCGGGGCGCAGACCGAGGGCGAAGCGCAATTGGTCGGCGTTGAGATCGGCGATCGTGCTCGACCGCGGCAGCACGAGCTGAGCGATGTGGCGCTTGCCGGCCACGATCTCTTCCACACGCTCGTCGATCGTGCCGGGACACACGAGGCGGTGGGAGATGACCGTGCGGCTCTGGCCAATTCGCCAGGCGCGGTCACGCGCCTGGTCTTCGACAGCCGGGTTCCACCAACGGTCGTAGAGCACGACGTGGTTCGCTGCAGTCAGGTTCAGCCCGGTGCCGCCGGCCTTGAGCGACAGCACCATCGCCCCTGGGCCGTCCTTGGTCTGGAACTCTTCGACCAGCCGGTCGCGCACACCCCGGGCGAGGCTGCCGTCGTAGCAGGAGATCGGCATGCCCGTGACCTCGGTGAGGTGGTCGGCCAGCTTCCGGCCCCAGGTGGCGAAGTGCGTGAAGATGAGGATTCGCTCGCCGGCAGCGAACACCGAATCGACGATCTCTTCGAGTCGCGCCAGCTTGCCCGATCGTCCGGCGAGCGGTTGCCCGTCGTCGCGATACGCGGAAGGGTGATTGCAGATCTGCTTCAGCGCGGTGATGGCGGCGAGGATCGCCCCCTTCTTCGTCTCGGCGAGCACGTCGGTGTTGGCCACGTTCTCGACGAGGTCGTCGAGCACCGCCTGGTAGAGCCCGATCTGCTCTGGGGTCATGGTGCAGTGGTCGAGTTCGTCGATCTTGTCGGGCAACTCGGCGGCAACTTCCGGTTCGGTCTTCGTGCGGCGGAAGAGGAGCAGACCGTTCAAGGCACGCAGCGCAGCCTCGCCATCACCCGACATCTGGGCAATGAAGGACGGACGGGAACCGACGAGGCCCGGGTTGGTGAAGTCGAGGATGGCCCACAGATCACCGAGACCGTTCTCGATCGGCGTGCCGGTGAGCGCGAGACGGGTCTTGGCATGCAGGCGGCGGAGTTGTTGCGCAGTGTCGCTCGTGGGGTTCTTGATGGCCTGCGCCTCGTCCAACACCAGCGTTCGCCACGACGTCGCGGTGAGGGCGTCGATGTCGCGGACCGCTGTTGCGTAGGTGGTGATCACCAGGTCGGCACCGGCGATCTCGGCAGCGAGCTCACCGGCAGAAGCCCTTGCCGCCCCATGATGAACGACCACGCGGAGACCGGGCGTGAAGCGGGCCGCCTCTGCCGCCCAGTTGCCGACGACCGCGGCCGGCGCAATGACGAGCGTGCTTCCATCAGCCGTCGGACGGGCGAGGTGGGCCAAGACCGTCGGCGTCTTGCCGAGACCCATGTCGAGCGCCAAGCATCCACCGAGCCCGGCACCATCGAGAAAACCGATCCAGGCGACGGCCTCGGCCTGATAGGTACGCAACGTGCCGGCGAAGCCCTCCGGCTTGATGACAGCCGACACCGACATCTCACTGGCCCGGCGAACGATGTCGTTGGCCCAGCTGTTGCCGGCGACGACCACACCGCCCGACAGCCCTGAGCCGCCGAGACCGATGCTGTGCCGAAGGATCTCCGCGCCCGTGAGCTGCGTCACCGACTCACGCGCCGCCAACGCAGCCGCGGCCTGTTCGACATCGAACCGGTCGACTTCGATCCAGCGACCGCGCGACTGCACGAGCGGGCGGGCCTGGCGGGCCAGCCGCTTCACGTCGTCGGCTGTCAACTCCGCGTCGTCGAAGAGAACGGTCCAGGCGACGTTGCTGAGCTGACGGGCACCGACGACCGAGCTCTGCGGCGTATCCGCGAAGAGTCGCAGCGAAGCCTTCGCCTTGCGCCGCGACAGCGCCGGCAACCGCACATCGAAGCCGATCGCGCCCAGCATCGGGCCCATCACGGTCATGAACTCCCACGCCTCGTCCTGGCTGATGGCGACCTGGCCGCGACGTGTGACACCGGTACGGTCGAGCGCCGGCACGAGGCGCACGAGCCGTTGCCACTCGCCGCTGAGCAGACGCCGGCCGGCGTCGGTGCGCATCGCCGTGTCGAATGGCACGACGGTCTTTCCGGAAGGAGCGAAGACCGAGACGAGCCACACGCCACCGGGCAGTGGCGGATCGAGCTGCACGAGCAACCGCGGACGCAACGGGTCGGTGACCGAGCGAGACCACTGATCGAGCTTTCTCGCCATGGTCGTGGCCAGCGCCGACGGGGCGTTGAACGGATCACCGTCCATACGGGCAAGCACCATGGCGTCGACCTCAGCGGGTCGTGATGCGCTCGGAGGTGCTGCCGGCAGCTCCATGCGCTCGACGCTCAAGCTGACGATGGCCTCGACGGCAGCAGCGATGACCGCCGTGACCGTCGCCCGACCGTCTCCCCCGCCGGCGGCGACGACGGCGCCCGGCATCAGCGCGGCGAGTGCATTGAAGCCGGCCCGATCGATCTGAGCCGGAACCCATCGAACGGTCGATTCGACGAGCCCACCTTTGGGCTGGCCGGCGATTCGCACACTCGGAACGATGGCCCCGCGTGCGGCAAGTCGCACACCTTCGAGCGCGACGCGACCGAGCCACGACACGCTTGCACCGACGCTGGGCTGGTCGTGCCCTCCACCGATCGCCACCAGCCAACCCAGGGCGTCTTTCATCGGTATGGAGACAGCTTCGGCACGGCGACCGCCGGGCAGTGACACGCCGGCGTGCAGTTGCCACCCGACGGCGGGCCCGCCGATGGCCTCCAATCGCGTGGCCAGAGCGTCGTTGCTCTCAGGCGCGGCGCCGCGGCCGCCGGCCCACACCACCACCTGGCCCGCCGACCACGAGGCTTGCAGCTGTACCTCACCGGCTTCCTCGTACTCGAAGGCGGTCGAGTCGAGGTCGTCAACCATGGATCCAACGGGCGCGACCGGGACGGGCCGCAACTTGGCGGCTGTGGCACGGAGGCCGTGCAGCGTGTCGGTGAAATCGGCGACCACCTGGTCGCGTTCATCACCGGGCAGATTGCGAACGACCGCCAGGTCGGCCTCGGTCTCGATGATCAGGCGATCGAGCAGGCTGAGCGAGGCCTCCTCATCGGCGCGCAGCAGCGTGAGCTCGTCGTCGGATCCCCGACCTTCGGAGATCGACCAGATGGCCGCAATGAGTTGTGGTGAGTCGCGCATCAACTTCGTCCTGCGCCGGCAGGGCGGGAGACGGCACCTCGCTCTCGTGCGGGTCTCGACCGGCGCTCGTCGTATGGGGGGTCGCCGACCCCGGATTCCTAGGCTACCTGGTCGGCGGCGTCATTGATGGACAGGTCAAAAGATCACGAGTTCGAAGGCGGCGGCATGCTGCACGCCGAAACTCGCTCCGGTGGCTTCGGCGCTCGATCGTAGGAATGCCGCAGGATCGCCGGACCCTTCGCCGAGGTTGGCCAGGTACAACTCGTGGCAGAGCAACGACTCGATGCCGCGGTCGAGGTAGCCGGTGACATCGACGGCATGTGTCGCCTGCGGCGACCCGCCGAACGCAGCAAAACGCACGCCCGACCACGCCGGACCGCACTCGGGGAAGATCCACGGATTGGCTGCGTCGCGAACAGCATCGAGCACGGCACGTCCGACGGCGCGATGGTCGGCATGGTTCCAATTCGGCCCGCCGAAACTGTCGCGGTGGTTGATCGACAGGATCATCTCCGGCTGGTGGCGCCTGATCGCCGTGGCGATGTCACGTCGAAGATCGATGCCCTCTTCGACCAGTCCGTCACGATGATCGAGGAACTCCACGGTGGTGACACCGACAGCCTGGCAACTGCGCCGTTGCTCGCCTTCGCGGATCGGGCCGACCACATCGGGCGGCATCGTGGCGATGCCAGCTTCACCTCGCGTCACCAGCAGGTAGCGAACGTCCTTGCCGAGATCGGTCCACCGTGCCACGGCGCTGGCCGCGCCGTACTCCATGTCGTCGGGGTGAGCAACCACGCCGAGCGCTCTGCTCCAGTCCTCGGGGACCGGGGCCAATCGCTCCGGCGCTACCAAGGGATCTCCGGGAACCCGTTGGTGATGCACAAGCCGCAGGCGTTGATCAGGAAGATGCCCACTGCCATGGAGATCGCCACACGCGATCGCCAATCACGGCGCACCCGGCCGGCTGCTGCCGGCATGTACCACGCCGGCAGCAGCGACTCAGCCTCGGTGTCGATCGGTCGTAGGGGCACCGCGTCGTCGCTGATCGGCTCGTCCGGATCCGCCGCCAGGGCGAGTTCGGCGAGATCTTCGTCGCTGATCTCGAACTGTTGCCCAGTCTCCTCGTACACGGTGCCCATGGGCAACACTTTCGCGCACTCTCCCGTCAGGACGGCGGCGGGGGCGGTGGAACG
>DATAJN010000748.1:0-4242 GCA_036262105.1 Ilumatobacteraceae bacterium | reverse complement strand
GGTCATGACCGTGTGGCTGGCCGGCCTGGTCGGCGCGCTCATGGGCGTGCAATGGGCGCAGCAACGGGCGCAGCCACCGCGCAAGCCGTCGACGTTGGGAATCAACGTCGTCGAGCCGCGCAACAGCGAGTTGCCGCGCCTCGACGTCGAAGCGATCGCCAACGAATTGGCTCCCAGCGTGGTTGCGGTTCAGAGCACCCTGGTGGTCGGCGGCCGAACCGGCGAGAGCCTCGGCACTGGTGTCATCCTCACCGTCGATGGGGAGATCGTCACCAACGCCCATGTCGTCGGCGATGCCAAGACGGTGCATGTGAGGCTCAATGGCGAGAGCGAACCGCGTGAGGCGGCCGTCGTCATCTCCGACCCAACGCGAGACCTGGCGCTCCTGCGGATCAAGACAAGCGGCCTCAGCCCGGCCACGTTCGCCGCGCCCAACGACGTGCGGATCGGCGATGAGGTGCTGGCGATCGGGTATGCCCTCGATCTCGACGGCGACCCGACGGTCACCCTCGGCATCGTCTCGTCGCTCGACCGCACGCTGGCGACCGAGACGGGCGCATTGAAGGGTCTCATCCAAACCGATGCCGCCATCTCGTCCGGCAACTCCGGCGGCCCATTGGTCAATGCCCTCGGCCAAGTGGTGGGCATCAACACGTTGGTGTCGTCGAGCGAGAATGGCGCCACGGCCAACGGGCTCGGGTTCGCCATCTCCAGCGCCGAACTGTTGCCGGAGATCGAGCAGCTGCGAGCCGCGGCGGGCGGACAGACGATGGCGTCGGGCTATCTCGGGGTGCAGCTCGAGCGACGCACCGACGGCGGCAGTGGCGCACTCGTGTCGGACGTCGTTTCCGGCTCTGCAGCAGACGAGGCGGGTATCAAGGTCGGCGACGTCGTCGTCGCTGTCGACGATCAGCCGATCACGGGTCAAGCCGGGTTGGTTGCCACGATTCGCAACCTCGCTCCGGGTGTGCGTGTGCACGTATCGCTGGTGCGAAACGGCTCTCCCCTCGCGGTCACTGCGGTGCTCGGCGAGCGCCCACCAAACACGTAGGTCAGGCGCGTACCAACGGAAAGCGCTCGTCGTCGAGCGGTTGGCCGGGCTCGATCGACTCGTACGGCGGGGAATGCAGCCACGGCCTGGTCGCGAAGCGCGCATCGCTGCCGAGGTAGCGGAAGCTCACCGCCCGGCGTCGTGTGGTCGTGCGCCCGGCCGTGCCGGGTGCCGAGTGCAGCGTGCGGTAGTGGAAGGCAAGCACATCGCCGGGCTGCATGTCGAACGAGACGATCTGGTGTTGATCGCGCTCGGCCTCGATGTCGGGAACGAGCTCGAATCCATCCACACCGTCGGAGTAAGCGGACTGATCGACGAACTTGCGCGGCACGAATCGACGTCCCCACAGATGCGAGCCGGTGACGAACTCCACACCTGCAGCCTTCGGCACCGGGTCGAGCGGCACCCAGAGGCTGACGTTGGACGCGCCGTCGATGCAGTAGTACGGCTCGTCGTGATGCCACGGTGTGACTTCATGAGTGTCGCGTTCTTTCACCAGGGTGTGTTCGTGAAAGAAGCGCGGTGCTTCGCCGAGCAGCAAGCGCGCCAACTCGGGCAGCGGTCCGTGGAGCGCGGCTTGGCGGTAGCCGTCGATTCGTTCCCAGTTGACGTAGTCACCGAAGAAGCGGCCGGTGCCGCCTTCGGGCGTGTAGTCGTTGGCCCAAGGCCCGGGCGCGGCCAGGTTTTCGTCGACTGCCTCGGCAAGTTGGCGAAGTTCCTCGTCGCCCAGAACACCTCTGGCAACGGCCACACCGTCACGCCGGAATGCAGTCGCCAGCTCGGCGGCCGCTTCGTCAAGGGGGTCGTCGGTGCGAATCTCCATCGCTTCCGAGCCTACGCCTCGGTGGAATGGACCTGCCGCAGGCTGTGACATACTCGGTCGGAGTTCGTTCTTGGGGAGGCTTTTGATGCGACGCTTGCTGTTTGCCGTGCTGTTGCTCGGTGCGGTGGTCACCGTGCCCACGGCAGTTGGGGCCACTGACAAGAAGGTCACGTTCACCGTCGGGCAACTCGAAGACGTCGACTCGCTCAACGTCACGGTGGGCGTCCTCGTGGTCGACTACGAGGTGTGGAACCTGATCTGGCCGACCCTCACCAACATGTCGGCCAAGGACTTCTCACCCGAGCCCGGCATGGCCGAGAGCTGGACGAGCAGCAACGGTGGCTTGACGTGGACCTACAAGATGCGCGCCGGCATGAAATGGAGCGACGGCGAGCCGATGACCGCTGACGACGTGAAGTACACGATCGATCGCGCCAACGAAGAGCAATGGAGCAGCCACACCTACATCACCCAAAACCTCACCGCCAAGATCGTCGATGCCTCAACGTTGGAGATCACCTCGTCAGTACCCGATCCGCGCCTGCCCGAGCTCGGCGTGTACATCTTCCCGAAGCACATCTACGAGAAGATCTCCAAGGACGATCTGCCCAACTACACCGCCGAAGAGAAGATCGGCGGTGGACCGTTCATGCAGGGAGAGGTCAAGCAGGGTGAGTATGTCCGTCTCGAACGGAATCCGAATTGGTACGGCAAGAAGCCGGTGATCGACGAGGTGATCATCCGCCATTACTCCGACTCCAACGCGCAGTTCCAAGCGTTGAAGAGCGGCGAGATCGACGCGGTCGACGATGTGCCGGTGAACTCGTTCGCCAGCATCAAGTCGGGCGACAACATCGTGGGCATCAACGGCAATCAGGGAGGCTTCCGCGAGTTGGCGATGAACTCGGGATGTTCGTCCTCACCTGGTGATGGGAATCCGGCCCTGAAGGACAAGGTCGTCCGCCAGGCGATCAACTACGCCATCGATCGCGACCTGTTGGTTGAAAAGACGTTGAAAGGCTATGGCAAGGCCGGTACCGGCCTGGTGCCGTCGGCCGATCCGTCGTGGGATCTCAAGATCGCCGCCGACAAGCAGTACAAGTATGACCCCGATAAGGCCAAGAGCCTGCTCGATCAGGCGGGATGGAAAGACAGCAACGGCGACGGTGTGCGCGACAAGGACGGCAAGGATCTGAAGTTGCGACTCTTCGATCGCAGCATCGGCGGCGGCCAGGACAACACCGAGTTCATCGTTGGCTGGTTGAAAGATGTCGGCATTGCCACCGAGGTCTCAACGATGGATGACGACACCCTGACCGCGGCGATCGGACAGAACCAGTTCGACATGTTCTTGTGGGGTTGGGTGCCGTTCGTCGATCCGGATTCCCAGCTCTCAGACTTCATTACGTCCGAGGCAACTACCGACCCCGAAGCGCCCGGCTACGACGACGCCAACTGGTGCAGCCCCGAATACGACAAGTTGTACGACCAGCAGCATGTCGAGCTCGATGTCAGCAAGCGGCGCGAAATCGTCCAGAAGATGCTGGAGCTCTTCTACGAAGAAGCCCCGTACGCCGTGCTGTACAAGTACGACGAGCTCCAGGCGTTCCGCTCCGACCGCTGGGAGAACTTCGTCCGCCAACCCGACAAGACCGGTCCTGTGTTGTTCACCAACAGCTCGCCGGCTTATCTCGAGCTGCGCCCGAAGGGCGGCGGAGGAAGTAGTGGCGGGTCCGCCCTGTTGTGGGCTGGCCTCGGTGTGGCCGCGGTTGCTGTCGTCGGCGGCGGCTTCTTGATGCGCTCCCGGCGCAAGGTGAGCGCTGACGAGCGCGAGTGAGTCGTGAGCGTCCGCCTGCTGGCTCGCAAGCTGATCGACGCCGTCGTCTTGCTAGTGATGGTCTTGATGTTCAATTTCTTCTTGTTTCGCGTCGTCGACCGTGATCCCTTGGCGCGGTACAAGGGCCGCAGCAAGTTGAGCCAAGAGCAGCGGGCAACGATCATCAAGCGATTCGGGCTCGATGGCAGCAAGTGGGACCAGTTCACCCGGTACATCAGCCGAACGCTGCACGGCGACTTTGGCCGCAGCTTCGACTCGACGCGACCGGTCGCTCGCGAGGTGCTTGACCGCCTGCCGAACACCCTGCTCCTGGTTGGTATCTCGACGGTGCTGACCATCGCCATCGGGTTGTGGATGGGCATCCGCGCTGGGTGGCAGCGCGGCGGTCGGTTCGACAAGATCAGCACTCCGCTCTCGATGGCCTTGTACGGCACACCAGAGTTCTTCCTCGGGATTCTGTTCCTCGCCTTCCTCGGGGCCAAACTCGGGTGGTTCCCGACCGGCGGGGTGACCAACCCCGCAGGTCACTAC
>DATAJN010000747.1:0-1816 GCA_036262105.1 Ilumatobacteraceae bacterium | reverse complement strand
GTCACACGGATCCCTTCGTTGCTGAACGGTCTGGTCACCACGCCGCGACGTTCGAGGCCGAGGTAGACCTCGTCGGTACGCTCACCCAGCGGCAAGTACACGAAGTTCGCTTGGGCGTCGGGCAGCTGCCAGCCGGCCGCGCTCAGCTCGGCAATCACGCGGGCCCGCTCTCCGAGGATGTCGCCGACCCGCACGGCGATCTCGTCGGCCGCGTCGATGGCGGCGATCGCCGCGGCCTGAGCCAGCGCATTCACCGCGAATGGGAACAACGTCTTGTCGATCGCTGTGATCACTTCCGGGTTCCCGATCGCGTAGCCGACGCGTATGCCGGCCAGGCCTTGCGCTTTGGAGAACGTGCGGGTGACGACCACGTTCGGATAGCGAGGGACGAGGTCGCGGACCGGGTCGCCGAGCGATGGATCGAGGAACTCGCGGTACGCCTCGTCGATCACCACGATCGTCGCCGGCGAGATGCCGTCGAGCAGCGTGGCCAGGTCGGCCGTCGACAATGCAGTACCAGTCGGGTTGTTCGGCGTTGCCAGCAGCAACAGCTTCGTACGCGTGGTCACCGCGGCGGCGACTGCATCGAGATCGAAGGCATGAGCCGCATTGAGCGGTGTAGTGATCGCCGTGCCGGCCATCATCTGCGTGTAGACGGGATAGACCTCGAACGATCGCCACGGGTACACCACCTCGTCGCCGGGATCGACGTAGGTCAGGAAGAGCTGCTGCAGCAATCCGACGGATCCGGCCCCGACCGTCACCGAGTCGACGTCGACGCCCAGCCACCCCGACAAGCGTTCGCGTACAGCGGTGGCTCGATGATCGGCGTAGCGATTGGCACCGGCTGCGGCTGCAGCGACGGCCTCGACGATCGAGCGGATCGGCGGCCAGGGATTCTCGTTGGATGCCAGCTTGATGGCGTTGGTGATGCCGTGCTCGGCCTCGGCCTGAGCCGCGCCCTTGCCGGGGCGGTAGGCGGGCATGAGGTCGACGGCAGGGCGTGGCCTTCCGACGGAATGGGTTGCGGTCATGAATGCTCCGTTGGGCGAATGGTCAGCCCAACGTAGCGCTGCGGCCGGGTCAGCCGGCGTGCTTGACAGCCAACGGCCCGAGCAACGGTTGCGCGGCGAGCGTCACCCGATCGCGCCCACCACCCTTCGACTTCGACAACGCCTCGTCAGCCCGGATCATCGTGTCGGCAACGTGCTCGCCCCTGCCGAGGGCAACGCCGATCGACACCGTGAGCGGCTCATCGACGGCCAGCACCATGCGCGAGACGGCGAAGCGCATCCGCTCGGCCACCTGTCCCGCCTCCGACGTGGTCGTCTGGGCCAGCAGAACGCAGAACTCTTCGTCCTCGCAGCGATAGACGACGTCACCGGTGCGAACGTGGGCGCGAAGCACGTCGGCAAGGTGCCGAAGCACCACGTCACCTGCGTCGCGCCCGTGCTCTTCGTTGATCCGCTCGAAGTGGTCGACGTCGATCTTGATCACAGCGACAGGTGTTTCCGCAGTTGCGGCCTCGATGGCCAGGTCACGGTCGAGTCGCCGCCGATTGCCGACTCCGGTCAGTTCATCGCTCATCTCCGCCATTTCAGCCCTCCGATGTCGATTGTTGCGCACAACCGCGACCAGACCCACGAAGGCGCCGATCGCCGCGAGTAGGCCGATGGTTGTGAGTGCGAACAGGATCGTTCGATTCGGCGTCGCCGAAACGCCAGCGATGGCCAGGTACGTGTCACTAACGGTCCTCATCGACTTTCTATCGGTCTGTGAACTCGCAAGGTTTAGTAAAGTTCGTGGCGCTGCGGGC
>DATAJN010000746.1:0-6684 GCA_036262105.1 Ilumatobacteraceae bacterium | reverse complement strand
GCACTCGACGAGGCACCGGCTACCACGGCGGCCAATGCGGCGGCCGGCGCGATGGTGACGAGGGCGACGAACGAGCCGCCCAACCAGCGCCCGAGCACGATCTGCCAAGTGGGCGTCGGAGAGAGCCACGTGAAATGGAAGGTGCCGGAGCGTACTTCGGCGCCGAGCACTGAGTCGCCGATCACCAGCGCGGCGATCGGCATCACCAGGGCGAAGATCCCCTCGGCGGCGACGTTGGCGAACGCCCGCTCCGGCGTGCTGGCGTTGACCGCGTGGGCGAGCAAGCCGAACAGCAGCGCGCCGGCACACGGCAACAACAAGGCGACCCAACGTTTCGGCGGAACGCACGACTGCAGGGTGTAGACGAAGATGGCGACGAACCTCGACCGCCGGCGTGCGGGTGCGAGCTGCATCGGCTCGGTCATCTGACGAGCTCCCGGAACAGGCTCTCGAGCGAGTCGTCCAGGGCGCGTACCTCGAGCAGGCGAATCGAAGAATCGCGCGCCAAGCGGGGCAGGGCGACTGCCAATTCGCGTGCCTGCACCGTCTGGATCACGAGCCCGTCGCGCGACGAGTCGAACGTGACGCCCGCTACCGATTCGAGGGCGATCAGTGAGGCCGCCAACCGTCTGCCGTCGTCGGAGCGCACCAGCACGTGCCGCGGCCGATCATCCATCGCGTCGCGGATCGCATGGCGCCCTCCCGCTGCCGCCAGTCGACCGTGCATGAGGACGATCACCCGCTCGGCCATGCGCTCGACCTCGTTCAACACGTGCGAGCTGACGATCACCGTTCGGTTGCTGGCGCCAAGTTGCTTGAACAGCTCGATGAGGTGCAGGCGCTGCACTGGGTCGGCACCGTTCAGAGGCTCGTCGAGCACGAGCACCTGCGGATCGGTCACCAGCGCTGCGGCGATCTTCGTTCGTTGACGCATGCCCTTGCTGAAGCCGTCGACCCGACGATCGGCAACATCGAGCATGGCCACGCTGGCCAATGCCTTGTCGGGAGCGTCGCTATCGGCCACGCGAAAGAGGTCGGCCGTGTAGCGCACGAGTTGCCGGGCAGTGAGACCGGCGGGCACGGCCTCGTCTTCGGGCACCAGCGCCATGCGACCGTGAACCTGTCGTTCACGTCGTGGGTCGAGGCCCTCGATCCGGATCGTTCCCTGGTTGACACCGATCAGGCCGGTCATCGCCCGCATCAGCGTGGTCTTGCCCGCACCGTTGGGCCCGAGCAGGCCGGTGACGCCGGGCCCGAACGAACAGCTCAACTCGGAGAGCGCGACCTTCGGCCCGAACCACACCGACACGTCGGCGATCTCGACGGTCGCGTCGACGGCGAACGCCGGATCGGTGATCTCGGGTGGTTGATCGGTGGACGTCGACATCAGCGCTCCACCCAGCGGTAGCGCTGGAGGAGAACCCCAGCCCCGACGAGCAAGACGGCAACGTAGGTGGCGATTGCGAACGGTCCGCCGTGGTCGACCCCGGCGAGTGGGGACGCAGGGTCGATGTGGCCGATGAACACGAGATCGCGCAGGAAGAGCGGCAGCGCGAGAACGTTGATGAGGCCGCCGATCGAGCCTTGCCCGTTCACGATGTCGCCGACGATGATGCCCGACGAAATGGATGTGATGAGAAAGAGACCGATCACCGATGCGCCGGCGACGATCCGGCGATCGGTCAGTGAGGCGATGGCTACGCCGATGACTGCGTAGTAGAGGGCCAGCAGGCCCACCGAGGCAGGCACCTTCCACAAGACGTCCATGTGACCGGTGAAGTAGTGCGCCGCGCTGTCGCTCACGAGCATGTTGCCGAGGAACAGGACGACTTGCGGCAGGAACGAGAACGCGAAGAGGATCGACGTGATCGCGCCGACCTTCGACACGACGTAGTCGATCCCGGTGAGCGGCCGAGCGAACATCAGTGGCAGCACGCGCTGCCTGCGGTCGGGGCACATCACATCGGGAGCGACGAGGGCCACGAAGAGCAGCAATGCCGAAGACACTCCGACGTAGTCGCGATAGGTGATGATCTCGATGCTGTCGACCACCCGATCGCGGGTGACATAGCCGATCCCGACGTTGACGATGGCCGGCACCGTGACGATGGCGAGCAGAAGGAATGGCGCGAACTTCTGACGCCACGAGCGGCGAATGCCCAATGCCCGACGGATCGACGCCTTGTACAATGCATACGTCGCCGACCCGCGCAGACCCCGCGGCCCCTCGTACGGGCGGTAGCCGCGGTCGTAGACGGCACCCGCGCCGCCGAGGCTCATGAGTCGCTCCCGGCGAGACGGAGGAAGACCTCGTCGAGCGAGGTCAATCGTGTCGAGAGTCGATACAGCGGAAGGCCGAGCTCGGCAATGACGTCGCGCAGCGTGTCCATCTGATGGTTGCCCTCGACGGTGACTTCGACGAGGCCGTCGTCGCTCGTAGCCAACAGGCTGGCTTTGGCCAGACCCGCGACGAGTTCGGCGCCGCGCACACCGACGTCGACTGTGACGATCCCTGTGCGCTCGAGCAGCGAGTCGGTGCCTCCCGACACCACGAGGCGGCCGGCGTCGATCATCACGACGTGTTCGCACACCTGTTGCACATCGTCGAGAAGGTGAGTTGCCATGATCACCGAGATCCCGAACGTGCCGAGACGGGCAACGAGCGCGAGCATCTCCTCACGGCCGAGCGGATCGAGACCGGCAGTCGGCTCGTCGAGCAGTACCAGTTCTGGATCTCCGACGAGCGCTTGGGCGAGTTTGGCGCGCTGGCGCATGCCGGTGGAGAACCCGCCGATCGGCCGGAACCGGGCCTCATCGAGCCCGACGAGATCGAGGATGTCAGACGCCCGCTGACGTGCCGCTCGTGCGGGCAGGCCACTGAGCTCTCCGAACGTCGACACCACATCAGCGGCGGTTTGATCGAGTGGCAGGCAGTCGTGCTCGGGCATGTAACCGAGACGTGACCGGACCCCGATCGGGTCGACGGCCACGTCGATTCCGCACACTTCGATGCGGCCCTCGGTCGGTTTGGAGATGCCCAGGAGCAGCCGGAACATGGTCGTCTTGCCGGCACCGTTGGCCCCCACGAGGCCGACGAGGCCTCGAGGCAGGTCGACCGTGAGATCGTCGAGGGCGGTCACCCCCGGGTATCGCTTGGTGAGGCCATCGATGCGGAGCAGGGAACCAGTTAGCACGACAAGGAAGAGTCTGGCACGTTCGACTTGCTGACCAACGACGATTCGTGCGTTGCGACGCACAGCTGGTCGACCGCCGAGTCGAGAACGGCGCCGAGGCGTTCGACAAGGGTATCGGCGACGCTCTCGTCGATGATCAGCGGAGGAGCGACCACCAGCCAGTCACCGAACCTTCCCTGGTTCTGCCGGCGTGAATACAGCAACAGCCCATGTTCGAGGCCTCGTTGCACGAGGAGAGCACCTGGATCGATCTCCACCGGGAACTTCGCCGACGTGGACCGATCGGCGACGAGCTCGATCGCCAGCAGCAGGCCGCGACCACGCACGTCGCCGACCAGAGGGGATCGTTCGGCGATCTCATCCAGGCCCAAACGGATCCGCGCCCCGATGTGCGACGCGTGTTCGACCAAGTCGCGTTCGAGGATCTCGTCGAGCACGGCCGATCCGGCTGCGCACGCCATGGGGCACGCGTCATACGAATGCGAGACGACGAAACCCGTTGTCTCCGCCAACGCATCGGCCAGCCACGTTGGCGCGAGCACGGCGCCTAGAGGCGCGTAGCCGGCACCGAGGCCCTTCGCCAACGTGACCAGATCCGGTAGAGCCTCGCGATCGTGGTGGGCCGCCAGGTGGTGGCCGGTTCTGAACGCAGTCACCACCTCATCGAAGATCAAGGCGATGCCGTGGCGATCGCAGATCGCCCGCGCTCCGCGAGCGAACGATGGATGCGGAACGTTGACGCCCGAAGCCTGCCCGCCGATCGGTTCCATCATCAAGGCCAGCACCGTCTGGGGGCCGAGCCGTTCGAGGGCAGCTTCGAGTGCCTGCAAACTGGACTTCGCGGCGTCCTCCGGGCTCGTTGCCCGAAAGGTGAGTGGAGCCGGAATCCGTTCTGCCTCCACGGTCAGCGGGCCCCACAGGTCGTGCGCGCCGATGTCGCCGTTCATGCCAAGTGTCTGGGTCGTTGCGCCGTGATAGCCCGGCATCAGCGAGATCACCCGTGTGCGCTCGCGCTCGCCTTTGGCGACCGCGTGAGCACGCAGCATCTTCACCGCCATCTCGTTTGCCTCAGAACCGCCCGAGGTGAGGTGCACCCGCTCGAACCCGGGTCCAGCCATGGCCGAGAGCCGCTCCGAGAGCTCGGCATTGGCCACATGGCGAGTCGACCGCGAATACGTGTACGTCAGCCTTCGACCCTGCTCGAGCATGGCTTGCAGAACACGCTCGTTGCCTTGCCCGATCGACGCAAGGAACGGACCAGAACACACGTCGATCAACTGCCGGCCGTGATCGTCGATCAGGAAGGGTCCTTGACCGGCGACGATGGTCGGCATGACGGCGGCTGCAGAGTGGGGGAAGAACGCATCTTGCGTGTTCATGACGAGACACGCTAACGAGAGCTACGTGGAGGCCCCTGGGAATCGAATTCGATGACGAGTCGGCCGCGAGTGCCGCCCGCCTCGAGGATGCGGTGAGCTTCCCCGGCACGTTCCGGCGCAAACGTTTGGGCGACCCGGAGGGTGACGACTCCATCTTCCGCCAGTTGCCGCAACTGGTCGAGTTTGGCCTGCTCACGGGCGTATTCGCGCACCCACACCGGGTGGATCGTGATGCCGCGTTCGCTCTCGTACGAGACCGTGCGCACCGCCGCCAGCGCACCGCCGTCTCGCACCGCGGGCAATGCCTTCTCGTTGAGCAGAGCGCCATCGGCCAGGCCGTCGACACCGTCGGGCACGATCGCTCGAATTCGCTCGGCCACGTCGTCGCCGCGAGCCACCACCTCGTCGGCACCGAGCGAGCGCACGAGCGCAGTGTCGGCCGGCGATGCGTCGGCGATCACGTGCAGACCCTCGGCCTTGGCAAGCTGCACGACGTACGCGCCCAACGCTCCAGCCGCGCCGGTGACCGCCAGGGTCTGTCCGGGTCGGAGAGCGAGCAGGTCGAGGACGAGGCGGGCGGTGAGGCCGTTCATCGGCAGCGTCGCCGCTTCGGTGAAGCTCGCCTCGCGCGGCATGCGAGCAACCGATTCGATCGGCACGACAACCTGTTCGGCGTAGGCGCCGTGCGAGCCCCGAGGCACAACGATTGCCATCACGTGGTCGCCGATCGCCAACTCGGTGTCAACATCCTCGCCAATCTCATCGAGCACACCCGCGGCCTCCATGCCTGGCACGTACGGAGGAGCGAACTCCTTCTGCGCCTCGGCCCGCGCTCCGTTGCGAACCGCGGTGTCTGTCGGGTTCACCGTTGCGGCTTGTACTCGGATGCGAACATGCCCGGCGCCGGCATGAGGTTCGACCACGTCGAAGATCTGTAGCGCGTCAGGTCCGCCGTATTCCACCACCCCGATCACCTTCATGATCCGACTCTACGGCGCCCGCCGCTTTGCATTCCTGCACGATGACCCGATACCCCCTGTTTCGTGGAAGCCTGTGAGCCATGACGAGCACCGCCTACGCGATCGGCTCCACCGACAGCCCACTGTTGGAAGAGACGATCGGCTCCGCGTTCGACCGAACGGTTGCGGCGCACCCTGATCATGAAGCCCTGGTCGTTCCCTTCCAGGGAGTTCGCCTCACATATCGCCAACTTGCCGAGCACGTCGATCGCTTGGCGCGGGGTCTGCTCGCTCTCGGTCTCGATGCCGGCGACCGCGTGGGGATGTGGAGCCCCAACAATGCCGAGTGGGTCTACTTGCAGTTCGCAGCCGCCAAGGCCGGCGTGATCCTGGTCAACATCAACCCCGCGTACCAGACCGAGGAGCTGCGGTTCGCGCTGTCCCAATCGGGCTGTCGAGCCCTGGTGTCGGCTACCGGTTTCAAGTCCAGTGACTACGCGGCGATGGTGTCGAGCGTTCGCGGTTCACTTCCGCAGCTTCAACAGGTGGTGTTCCTCCAGACAGCCGACTGGGACCAGCTGCTGGCCGACGGTGATCGGGTACCGACAGATTCGCTCGCAGCACGCAGTGCATCGTTGACCAACCGGGATCCCATCAACATCCAGTACACCAGCGGCACGACGGGGTTCCCGAAGGGTGCAACCCTGAGCCATCGCAACCTGCTCAACAACGGGTACTTCCTGGGCAAGGGCTTTCGCTATTCCGACGCCGATCGGGTGTGCATCCCGGTTCCCTTCTATCACTGCTTCGGCATGGTGATCGGCAACCTCGCCTGCCTCACACATGCCACGACGACCGTACTGCCGGCTCCTTCGTTCGAAGCGCTCGCCACGTTGCAGGCAGTCGAGGCAGAGCGCTGCACGAGCCTGCTCGGCGTGCCGACCATGTTCATCGCCATGCTCGGGCATCCCGACTTCCACAGCTTCGACCTGTCGTCGCTGCGCACCGGGATGATGGCCGGTTCGCCGTGCCCGATCGAGGTCATGAAGCAATGCGTCGACGAGATGCACATGAGCGAGGTCACCATCGGCTACGGCATGACGGAGACCTCGCCGGTCTCGACCCAGACCTCACCCGAGGATCCGTTGGAGA
>DATAJN010000745.1:0-7515 GCA_036262105.1 Ilumatobacteraceae bacterium | reverse complement strand
AAGCCGCGCGACAACAGAACGACCCGGCGACCGAGCCGCTACCGTCGGAGGTGTGGCCGGCCAGGAGAACGTTCGGTCGGTGCTGGCCAAGGTCACTGGTGCGCTCCCCGCCGCCGAAGATCGGCCCGGGCAGCTCGACATGGCCGAGGCCGTTGCCGAGGCCATCGGCCGTGAGCGCAACCTGATCGTGCAAGCCGGAACCGGTACCGGCAAGACCATGGGTTACCTCGTGCCGACCATGCTCAGTGGCAAGCGCATCGTTGTTGCGACAGCCACCAAGGCGTTGCAGGACCAACTCGCCGTCAAGGACCTCCCATTTCTCGAGAAGCACCTCGGTCGCCCCTTCGAGTGGGCCGTCCTCAAGGGTCGGAGCAACTACATCTGCATGCAGCGTGTACGCGAGCTGCAATCCACAGCGGCCGAGGGTCAGCTGGAGATCGAGGAATTCGCCGCGACCACGAAGGTGGAGATCAATCGGTTGTGCGAATGGTCGGGCACGACCAAGACTGGCGACCAAGCCGATCTCACCTGGTCGCCCGCCGACCGATCGTGGCAAGCGGTCAGTGTCACCAGCGACGAATGCCCGGGTGGCAAGCGCTGCCCGATGGGTGACGTGTGTTTCGCCGAACTCGCCCGTGCCCGTGCTGAGGTTGCCGACGTCGTGGTGGTCAATTTCCACCTGTACGGCCTCAACGTCGCCGGAGGCAACATGCTGCTTCCCGAGCACGAGATCGTCGTGATCGATGAGGCTCATCAACTCGAAGACATCATGAGCGACACCGTCGGCGTGCAGATCAGCCCCGGCAGGTTCACCAACCTCGCCGCCGTCGTGAGGCGAGTCGTCGAGGATCCGGCAATCGTCGGTGGGCTCGCCGAGTCGGCCCCGGCCATTCGCGAAGCGTTGCGACCTTTCACGGGCGAGCGCCTGAGCGACCCCTTTCCCGCCGAAGTTCAAGAAGCCCTTGTCGAAGCGCGTGGACGCATTGACAGGGCGCAATCCGCGCTACGGGCGATCGACACCGACGTACCGGAGGCGCAACAGCGCAAGATCCGAGCCCAACAAGTGGCCACGCGAGTGCAGGAACACATCGACATCGCGCTCGGGCCGCACAACGGGTACGTCGCCTTCGTCTCCGGCAGCCCCGACCTGCCCCGGTTGGAGATCGCCCCTCTGGATGTTGGGCCCGTACTTTCCGACGGTATCTGGACGAAGCGAACCGCCATCCTGACGAGCGCAACCTTGCCGTCGTCCCTTGCTCATCGAGTCGGCATCGCCGACGGGGCCTACACGCAGAACGACGTCGGCAGCCCATTCGACTACGCGTCGAACGCACTGCTCTATTGCGCCATGCACCTCCCCGACCCGCGGTCAGCGCAGTTCACCGAGGCCGTGCACGACGAGCTCACCGCGCTGATCACCGCGGCCGGCGGCCGCACCCTGGCGTTGTTCACGAGCTGGAAGGCGATGGATGCAGCCGCAGCAGCAATCAAAGGGCGCATCGATACCCCGATCCTTACCCAGCGCGACCTGCCGAAGACTGCGCTCGTCAAGGCGTTCAGCGACGACGAGTCGTCATGTCTGTTCGCAACGGCCGGATTCTTCCAGGGTGTCGACATCCCAGGCCGCACGTTGTCGTTGGTGACCATCGACCGCATCCCATTCCCGCGCCCCGATGATCCGCTGCTCACCGCTCGTCGAGAGCTGCTCGGTTCCGCGGCGTTCGGCGAGATCGACCTGCCGCGTGCTGCCATGATGCTGGCCCAAGCGACAGGTCGGTTGATCCGATCTGCCACCGACCGAGGCGTGGTCGCAGTCTTCGATCGCCGGCTCGGCTCGGCGAGTTATCGGTGGCAGATCATCAATGCTCTTCCCCCGATGCGCCGCACGAAGGAGCGCAGCGAGACCGAGGCGTTCTTACGGGACATCACGGCATCGGGCGATCCCTCGAACAGCGCAAACGGTAGCGAGCGAGGCTGACGGTTACAGTCCCACACGTGGACAAGCTGGTCGGCGTCGCATTGGTGGGTGGCGTTGCCACGATCACGCTCGACTCCCCCGCCAATCGCAACGCTCTGTCGCAGCAACTGCTGGCCGACCTCCATGACGCGCTGGACACTGCTCAGACCGGCAACGCCCGGGTCGTCGTCCTCACCCACACCCCACCTGCGTTTTGCGCAGGCGCGGACTTGAAGGAACGTTCGACGGGCCGGGTCGACTCCACCTCGTTCGTCGGCGCGATCGAGCGTCTGGGCACGATGGCTGCGCCCGTGATCGCTGCGGTCGACGGCCCTGTGCGCGCTGGTGGTATCGGGCTGATGGCGGCATGCGATCTCGCTGTGGTCAACCCGTCGATCACGTTTGCCTTCACCGAGGTGCGCATCGGCGTGGCCCCGGCGATCATCACTGGGCCGATCATGCAGCGCTGTGGCTGGTCGAAGGTTGCGGCCGCCTATCTGACGGGCGAGGTGTTCGACGCTGCCCGCGCCCTTGACATGGGCCTCATCACCCACATCGCTGAGGACGTGGAGGCCACGGTCGCCGAATTGAGCCGCAACATCCTGCTCGGCGCGCCCAACGCGGTCGCCGCCACCAAGGAGTTGCTGCGCAGGCCGCACTCGATGCCCGTGCTGCAAGCGCTCTCCGAGTCGCTGTTCACCAGCGACGAGGGCCGCGAAGGCATGGCTGCGTTCGCCGAGAAGCGGCCTCCGAGGTGGGCGCCATGACAGTGCTTCCCGATCGGGTCGTCGTCACCTCCGAGCAGTTTCGCGCCAACCGCGAGGCGATGCTCGCTCAGTTACGCCAGCACGATGAGCAGCTGGCGGTGGTCAATGGAGGTGGCGGACCGAAGTACATCGAACGGCATCGCCAACGCGACAAGCTCCTGGCACGCGAACGGATCGAGGCATTGCTCGACATCGAGTCACCGTTCCTCGAATTCTCACCACTGGCCGCGTGGGGCACCGAGTTCCCCGTCGGTGCGGGAACAGTGACGGGCATCGGCGTCGTCGAAGGAACCGAGTGCCTGATCATGGCGAATGACCCGACGGTTCGCGGCGGAGCCTTCAACCCGATCACGATGCGCAAGTCGCTCCGGGCGTACGAGATCGCCCGCCAGAACCGCCTGCCGGTGGTCAACCTCGTCGAATCCGGCGGGGCCGACCTACCAACGCAGAGCGAGATATTCATTCCCGGGGGACAGAGCTTCCATGACATCACCGAGCTCTCGGCCGCCGCCATACCGACTATTGCCGTCGTCTTCGGCAACTCGACAGCGGGCGGGGCGTACGTGCCCGGGATGAGCGACTACGTCGTCATGATCAAGGAACGCTCGAAGGTCTTCCTCGGCGGTCCCCCCTTGGTCAAGATGGCCACGGGCGAAGAGAGCGACGATGAGTCGCTGGGCGGCGCCGAGATGCACGCCAGGGTCAGCGGGCTCGCCGACTACTTCGCAGTCGACGAGCTCGACGGCATTCGTCTCGGTCGCCAGATCGTTCGGCGGCTCAATCAACACAAGCGCGGCCCCGGCCCGCGCGGTCCCGGCAAACCGCCGCGGCTCGATCCCGAGCACCTGCTCGGCATTCCGTCGGTCGACCCGAAGGTACCGTTCGACCCTCGCGACGTGATCGCCCGCTTGGTCGACGACAGCGATTTCGACGAGTTCAAACCCCTGTACGGCTCATCACTGGTCACCGGGTTCGCCGAACTGCACGGCTACCCGATCGGCATCCTTGCCAACCACCGCGGCGTGCTGTTCAGCGAGGAATCGCACAAGGCCACGCAGTTCATCCAACTCGCCAATCAGATCAACACTCCGCTCGTGTTCCTGCAGAACACCACGGGCTACATGGTCGGCAAGGACTTCGAACAGCGCGGCATCATCAAAGACGGCGCCAAGATGATCAACGCCGTCACCAACAGTCGCGTCCCCCATCTGACCATCCACATGGCTGCCTCGTACGGCGCCGGAAACTACGGCATGTGCGGCCGGGCATTCGGCCCCCGCTTCCTGTTTGCGTGGCCGAACGCGAGGACGGCGGTGATGGGCCCACAGCAACTCGCCGGTGTCATGTCGATCGTCGCCAAGCAATCGGCGGCATCAATGGGCCGGGCGTTCGACGAGGATGCCGACGAGGCGCTGCGCAAGCAGGTCGAAGAACAGATCGAGCGCGAGTCGCTGGCTCTCTTCATGACCGGCCGCGTGTACGACGACGGCATCATCGACCCGCGCGACACCCGCACCGTGCTCGCCATGTGCCTCAGTGTGATCGACAACCAGCCCATCGAAGGCACTCGCGGCTACGGCGTGTACCGGATGTGATGTCGTGATCAACCGAGTTCTCATCGCCAATCGCAGCGAGATCGCCAGCCGCATCATCCGTACCTGCCGGCGGCTCGGCGTCGGAACGGTCGCGGTCTTCTCCGACGCTGACGCGTACGCGCCGTACGTGCGGGAAGCCGACTCGGCATGGCCTTTGGCTGGAAACTCCCCGGCTGAGACGTACCTTCGCGGCGACCTCTTGATCGCCGCGGCACTGGCTCGTGGTTGCGATGCGATCCATCCTGGCTATGGGTTCCTCAGTGAGAACGCGTCGTTCGCCCAGTCGGTGATCGACGCTGGGCTGACGTGGATCGGCCCACCACCAGCGGCGATCACCGCTATGGGTTCGAAGATCGAGGCGAAGCGGTTGATGCGCGCTGCGGGAGTGCCTGTGCTGCCTGATTCGTCCGTGGAGTCGCTCGAGGAGATCGGCTTGCCGGCACTCGTGAAAGCGTCGGCGGGGGGCGGTGGTCGCGGCATGCGGATCGTGCGCGACGCGGCAGCGCTCGACGAGGCCGTGGCAAGCGGTCAACGGGAAGCCGCAGCGGCATTCGGCGACGGCACGGTCTTCGTCGAACGGTTCGTCGAGGGTGGGCGTCACATCGAGATCCAGGTTTTCGCCGATCTGCATGGAAATGTCGTGTCCTTGTTCGAACGCGATTGCACGGTGCAGCGCCGTCATCAGAAGATCATCGAGGAAGCGCCGTCACCCGCGGTGGCTCAGCCGTTGCGAGAGGCCATGAGTGCTGCAGCGGTGTCCGCCGCGCGAGCCGTCGGTTACGTCGGGGCAGGCACCGTCGAATTCCTCGTCGACAGCGACAGCAGGTTCTCGTTCCTCGAGATGAACACCCGCCTGCAGGTTGAACACCCGGTCACGGAGATGATCACCGGCCTCGATCTTGTCGAACTGCAATTGGCGGTCGCCGGAGGTGAGCCACTCCCGCCGGCGGCACTGGAGCCGACGATCACAGGACATGCCGTCGAAGTGCGGCTGTGCGCGGAAGACCCTGAGAGCGGCTACATGCCGAGTTCGGGCACGTTTCGGCGGATCGACTTCGCCGAGATCGATGGAGTGCGGGTTGACAGCGGTGTCACCAGCGGCTCGGCGGTCAGCCCGTTCTACGACTCGATGATCGCCAAGGTGATCGCCCATGCGCCGACTCGGGCCGGGGCCATCAACAAGCTGCAACGAGCGCTCTCGACCGCGCACCTGATCGGCCCGATCACCAACCGCTCGCAACTGCTCGACCTGCTCCCCCAACTCGCAGAGCAGTGGCAACAGATCGATACCGGCTGGCTCGACCGGAACCCGCTGTCCGCCACCGACGCCCCGTCAGCCTTCATCGCTGCCGCGGCGCTGGCGTGGGCAAGGTCGCAGCGAACAGCGCTGGCAAAGCTTCCTCCCGGTTGGCGCAACAACCCGAGCCAGCCACAGCAAGTGCGCGTCGGAAGGCACGAAGTGCACTATCGCCACGACCGCGATGGTCTCGTGACCGAGGCGGTCGTCGACGGCGTCGCCGTCGAGGAAGGGTGGATGCCGGCGCTGCGCTTCATCGAGACCGAGATCGACGGTGACGTTGTCTTCGTGGCTCGCGGGCAATACCGCTTCGCCATACCTCCTCGGTACACGCCGCCCGACGACGCCGGGCGCGCCGGGTCGACAACCGCGCCCATGCCGGGTTCGATTCTCCGCATCGCCGTCGAAGTCGGCGACACCGTCGTTGCCGGCCAGCCATTGCTGGCGATGGAGGCGATGAAGATGGAGCACCAGATCGTCTCACCCGCAGCAGGCACCGTTGCCGAAGTGTTCGTCGAGGCCGGTCAACAAGTGGATTCGGGACAGCCGCTGGTGCGGATCGATTCGTCGTGACCGGCAACCGTCCGATCCGCATCGCCAACTGCAGCGGCTTCTTCGGTGATCGGCTCTCGGCAGCACGCGAGATGGTGGAGGGTGGTGACATCGACGTTCTCACCGGCGACTGGTTGGCCGAACTGACCATGCTGATCCTCCACAAGCAGCGTGCGCGAAACAGCGAAGTCGGGTACGCCTCGACGTTTCTCACCCAGATGGAACAAGTGCTGGCGCCCTGCATCGAGCGGGGCATCAAGATCGTCAGCAACGCCGGCGGCCTCAACCCGGCAGGTTGTGCCAATCGAGTCCGCCAGATCGCGGCACGACTCGGCATCGAGGTCTCGGTCGCTCACATCGAGGGCGACGACCTGTTGGCGCGCGTCGACGACCTCCGGTCACAACTCACCAACCTCGACACAGGCGAGCCCCTGACCGCTACACCCGTCACGGCCAACGCCTACTTGGGTGGCTGGGGCGTCGCCGCCGCCCTCCATTCGGGAGCCGATGTGGTGATCTGCCCACGAATCACCGACGCCTCGCTCGTGGTCGGTCCCGCAGCCTGGTGGTGGAACTGGCGGCGAGACCAACGCGACGCCCTGGCGGGGGCAGTGGTGGCCGGGCACATCATCGAATGCGGCGCCCAAGCCACCGGGGGCAACTACAGCTTCTTCGACGAGATCCCCGATCTGAGCTCGCCGCCAGGTTTTCCCCTGGCCGAGATCGACCACGACGGATCGTCGATCATCACCAAACACGCAGGCACCGGCGGGCTCGTCAGCGTTGGCACCGTCACGGCCCAGTTGCTGTACGAGATCGGCGGCCGCCACTACCTCAATCCTGATGTCGTCGCCGATTTCGCCACCATCCACCTCGACGACGATGGTCCCGATCGGGTGCGCGTACACGGGGTGCGCGGCCTGCCCGCACCTCCGACCACGAAGGTGGCGATCAACTACGACGGTGGCCACCGCAACCGCATGACCTTCGTACTGACCGGGCTCCATCAGGCGGAGAAAGCGAAGTGGGCCGAGTCGGCGCTCTTCGCTCGGCTTGGCGGCAAGGACCGTTTCGACGAAGTCGACGTCACGTTCACTGCTGCACCTTCGGATGCCGCCGGCCAGGAGGCATCGTCGGGCCGGCTCCACGTCACCGTCAAGTCATCCGACGAACGTGTCGTCGGTCGAGCGTTCTCGTCCGCTGTGGTCGAACTGGCTCTGGCCAACTATCCCGGGTTCTTCGTGTCATCGCAGCCCACCGAGGCTCAGCCGTTCGGTGTGTACTGGCCCGCCTTGGTCGCCAACGACGAGGTCCACCAGGAGGTCGTGCTCGCTGACGGCTCGCGCC
>DATAJN010000744.1:0-4272 GCA_036262105.1 Ilumatobacteraceae bacterium | reverse complement strand
AACCCGATGTTGGCCAGTCCGTTCAGCAACGGATTGGTGGGGTCGACCCATTTCAGCCCGCTCGAACCGAGCGCCACCCCGGCGGCGATCTCGCCGACGATCACGGGCGGTGCGAAGCGGTGTGCCGATGCGAACAACGGACCGACCAGTCCGGCCGCCATCACCAGTGCCAGCGCGGCGAAGTTCACGCCGCCGGGTCTCGTGCTGGGAAGGTCGCTCGGAACTCGGCGCCGTCGGCAGTGTCGACGGCAACGATCGAACCACCCAATGCCGTCATGATCGAACGAGCGATAGCCAGACCCAAGCCCGTGCCGCCGGCGTCGAGCGAACGGGCTTCATCGAGGCGCATGAACGGCTCGAAGATCCGCTCGAGCTCGTCGCTGGGGATCACCGGACCATCATTCATCACCGACAGCGTGACGTGATCCCCGTCGTGAGCGACGACCACGTGGATCTCGCCGACGGCATGACGCTCGGCGTTGTCGAACAGGTTGCGCAGCACTCGAACGACCGCATCGGGATCGGCGGACACGTGGGCGGCCACCAGGTCGGTGCGGTAGCGGATCTCGTGTTCCGGCCGGCGCAGTGCGACCTCCGCTGCGACCACTTCCGACAGTTCGACGGGCAGAGCGGCGGCCACCTGCATCGAGCGCGAGCGAGTGAGGATCCGCAGGTCTCGGGTGAGGTCTTCGAGGCGAGCGACCTCGATCAGTGAATCCTCGGCCACCTTCGGCCATTCAGCTCGAAGTGGATAGGCGAGACCAACCTCGAGCTCCGTGCGGATCGTCGACAGAGGGCTGCGCAACTCGTGCGAAGCGGCGGCCGCGAAGAGCTGCTGGCGGCTCGCTGCCTCCTCCAGACGGTCCAGCATGCGGTTCAACGTGGTGCCCAATTTGGCGATCTCGTCATCGGTCGAGCTCGCCTGCACACGGCCCGACAGATCGGCGGCCTCGATACGGTCCACCTCGGCGCGCATCGCGTCGACCGGCGCCAGCGCCCTGGCCACCACCCGCGAGATCAACCACGCGGCCAGCGCGACTTCGAACGGGAGGCCGATCAGCAATGCATTGCGCAGGTACCGCTCGGCGCGATGCGCGCTGTCGAGCGAGGTGACGGCGTAGATGGTGAGCGGGCCCGCGGTGGATTCAACGGTACGGGCAACCACCTCGTACTGCTCGCCCGACACACCATCGATCAGCCGCCCGTCGATGGTCGCAGTCGTCTGGTTGCCGAGTGGCGGCGCGGCGATTACATCGAGTCGCGTCGACACCGCCAAACCGGGAGTGACCGCGACGACCCCTCCGGATGCATCGACGACTTGCACCTGGCCGACCTCGCGACCGGTGGGTGCGAGCACCGACCCCAGCTCGCCGGCATGGATCAGCGCCTCCACCTCGGTGACCCGGTCGTAGAGCAGCGACTTGGCGTCGGACGCCAGCGCTCGCCGTAAGAGGGTTGCCGCAGCCAGTGCTCCCACGAGCAGCGCCACGGCCAACACGAGCGACGCCCAGGCAGTGGCACGTGAGCGCACCGACGACCGCCATTCAGCGCGCACGCGAACCCATCCGATAGCCGGCGCCACGCACCGTCTCGATCGCCGCCGACCCCAGCTTTCGCCGGAGCGCGGAGACATGGACCTCGACGACGTTGTCGCCTCCGTCGAAGGCGAAGTCCCAGACGTGCTCGAGGATCTCGACCTTCGGCACGACCTCGCCCTGGCGTCGCATGAGGTACTCGACCACCGAGAACTCTCGCGGTGTCAGCTCCACCGGTCGACCGTCAACGGTGCACGATCTCGCGGCGACGTCGAGCTCGATGTTGCCCACCTCCAGCACCGGCGGTCTCGAGGTCGCGCCGCGCCGCAGCAGCGCTCGCAGTCGCGCCACGAGCACCACATACGAGAACGGCTTGGACAAGAAGTCGTCGGCACCCGTGTCGAGGGCCTCGGCCTCGTCGAGTTCGCCATCTTTCGCCGTGAGCATCAGCACCGGCGTCCAGATCTGCTTGGCCCGCAGCTGCGCACAGACCTTGAAACCGTTCAGCCCGGGCAGCATCACGTCGAGCACGATGACGTCGTACGGCTGCTCGGTTGCCAGCCACAAGCCGTCGTTGCCGTTGTTGGCAACGTCGACCGCGAACCCCTCCGCTTCGAGACCGCGCTTCAGCGCAGCTGCCTGGCGGACTTCGTCTTCGACGACCAGAACGCGCATCCGGGTCAGTCTCACACGTACGAGCTGAAGACGCCTTCAGGAACCTTCAGCGATCGTCCAGCAACGGCGGCGCACACTGCTCTCGTGTCCACTTCCGACGAGACGATAGGAGCCCAAGTGATCACCACCAGCCTCCTCCCCAACGGTGATGTACTGGTCACCTTCATGATCGACGACGACCGCCCGGTTTCCGTCGTCGGCAACTTCAACGATTGGGATCCCCACCGCGATCCATTCGTCGAGGAGCTCGACGGTCGCCGCTACGTCACCGTGTCCCTCCCCGCCGACACGGTGGCGCACTTTCGCTACCTCGCGCTGAGCGAGTTCTACGACGATCCGGCCGCTGATCGCATCGAGCCGAATGGCTACGGCCAAACACATAGCGTGCTCGACGAATCGCTGCGCAGCGATGCGACGCGTGGAGTTTCCGAGCATGTACCGAACGAGCACCTGCAGTCGGCTGTCGCCTGACACCGACAGCGCGTCGCTTGCTCAGCGCGGGCCGCTGAGACTCGCTTCGAAACCCGCAAGGAGGCGGGCGAGGTTGCGGTCGAAGCGGCCCGCGCCACGAGCATGTGTGTGGATCCGCGTCCACAATGGCTCCAAGCCGTACTCCGAAATCATGCCGGCCAGCGCCGGATACTCGTCGTCGAGCATCAACGACCTGAGGTACTCGAGCATCTCGGCGTCGTTGGCGTCGCCCGCGAGGTTGTTGCGTTCGTGGAGGCAGAAGCCGAACACGTACTCGTCGACCGCAGTGATGAGATCGAACTTGTCCTCGAGGCCGGCGACCAAGGAGGACAACGCGTGCCACGACTGGTCGAAGTGACGAATGGCGTTGGGGCTGATGTTGGGATCGTCGGTGATGTCGAGGATCCACGGATGACGTCGTAGAGCGTCGCGAGTGCGTCGGGCGATCAGCGTGATGGCGGCGTGCCAGTCGCGAGGCAGGCGTTGACCGGGCGGAATCACGACTTCGCCGAGAAACGCATCGACGATGAGGGTGAGCA
Source organism: Ilumatobacteraceae bacterium (assembly GCA_036262105.1). Classification (GTDB taxonomy): domain Bacteria; phylum Actinomycetota; class Acidimicrobiia; order Acidimicrobiales; family Ilumatobacteraceae; genus JAENVT01. Next base: position 1,052 of record DATAJN010000744.1, on the reverse strand, counting down.
ACTCGTCCTTGGTTCGCACGTAGTGATAGAGCGTCATCGTTCCGGCGTCGAGCTCGGCGGCGAGGCGCCGCATCGACACCGCTTCGAAACCCTCGGCGTCGGCGATGCGAATGGCCGCAGCGGCGATGTCGCTGCGATTGAACCGAGGCTTGCGCATCCCCCGGTCGCTTCTCCTCCACACATCGATGGTTTCGAGATGCGCGGCGAGACGATCGAGCGTCTCGGCATGCTTGGCCGACTTTGCGGCGACCTTCTCCGCCTGCTTCGAGAACTTGGCATTGATCTTCTCGGTAGCCTTGTCGAGGACGAACTGCCGGACGACTTCACCCGTCGGTGACACGGGTCGCTTCTGCCGATAATCGCTTGCCATGTCGTACAGTGTACTGCTAAAGTTACTCGTACTATGTACGAAACTTCAGTACAACATACGACTTCCCCCACCATTGCACCCGTCACCAAGCCGCGGTCACCGACCTCGTCCGGCGGCATCACCGCGACCGGGCTCGGCAAGCGCTTCGGAGATCTCTGGGCGCTGCGCAACCTCGATCTTCGTGTCGAACCAGGCACTGTGCTCGGTCTGCTGGGGCACAACGGCGCCGGCAAGACCACGGCGATCCGCATCCTCACGACGCTCAGTCAACCCACGGAAGGCAGCGCCACCGTGGCCGGCCTCGACGTGGTGCGCCAGAGCGCAGCCGTGCGCAATCGAATCGGTGTCGCGTCACAGCAGTCGACCGTCGACGGCTTGATGAGTGCCCGGCTCAACCTGCTCACCATCGGCCGCCTCCACGGCATGTCGAAGGCCGCGGCACGTCAGCGAGGCGACGAACTGCTCGAACAACTCGATCTCACCGACTTCGCCAACGCACTGGTGAAGACCTACTCCGGCGGCATGCGTCGACGTCTCGATGTCGCTGCCAGCCTGATGGGCGCTCCGGAGGTGCTGTTCCTCGACGAGCCCACCACTGGTCTCGACCCCCGCAGCCGCGGCGATCTGTGGCAGATGCTCGCCGATCTGGTGCGCGAGGGCACCACCATCATCCTCACCACTC
>DATAJN010000743.1:0-2297 GCA_036262105.1 Ilumatobacteraceae bacterium | reverse complement strand
GAAGTAGAGAACTGGAATTTCTTCCTCGGTCTCCCGGAAATAGACCGCCGCAAACTCAAAACCACCACATTGCGCCAGCAACAGATCATGCAACCGTTGTTCGAGTTCAGCGGCGCATGCGCGGGCTGCGGCGAGACCCCGTACCTGAAGCTGCTCACGCAGTTGTTCGGCGATCACTTGCTGATTGCCAACGCAACCGGCTGCAGCAGCATCTACGGCGGCAACCTGCCGACCACTCCGTACTGCACCAACGACGAGGGGCGCGGGCCGGCGTGGAGCAACAGCCTCTTCGAGGACAACGCCGAGTTCGGTCTCGGCATCAGACTCGGCATCGATGCGCAGCAGAACGCTGCGCTGGGATTGCTCGACGGGCTCGCCAGTCACGTTCCGTCGCTGATCGATCCGGTGCTGGCGACTGCAATTGCTGCCGGAGTCGACGACCTCGGTGAGCTCCCGATTCGGGCCCAGCGAGCGCGGGTCGAGCAACTGCAGCACGCATTGCCGACCGTGGATCACGAAGACGCAACTCAGCTTCAGCAGCTGATCGGCACGCTGGTGCGCAAGTCCGTGTGGATCGTCGGTGGCGACGGATGGGCCTACGACATCGGCGCAGGCGGGCTCGACCATGTGCTCGGCAGTGGCCGCAACGTCAACGTGCTCGTACTCGATACCGAGGTCTATTCGAACACCGGCGGGCAGGCCTCCAAGGCCACACCGCGAGGTGCCGTGGCGAAGTTCGCTGCCGGCGGCAAGGGCACGGCCAAGAAGGATCTCGGCCTCGAAGCGATGTCGTACGGCGACGTGTACGTCGCCCACGTGGCTCTTGGTGCGAGCGACATCCAAACAGTCAAGGCGTTCATGGAGGCCGAGGCATGGCCCGGTGTTTCGCTGATCATCGCCTACAGCACCTGCATCGCCCACGGCTTCGACATGAGCGAATCGATGACCCATCAGAAGGCCGCCGTGCACAGCGGGCACTGGCCGCTCTACCGCTACCAACCGGGCGCAGGCGAGGCCACTCAGCCGTTCCAACTCGACAGCGCAGCGCCGGACGTGCCGTATGCCGACTTCGCCTGGAGCGAACCGCGCTTTTCGATGTTGCGTCGCAGTGATCCCGATCGCGCCGAACAGTTGATGGTCCGTGCCCAATCCGACGTGTCGGCAAGGTGGCACCACTACGAGCAACTGGCTGGTGTGGAACGAACCGCACCGGTACGGATAGCCCCAGCAACACTCGCCGACTCCGAGGACGAATGATGAGCACGCTCAAGCACACCGTTGATCTCACGACCAACTACCTCGGGCTGCGGCTGCGTAGTCCGATCGTGGCTTCGGCCAGTCCGTTGACGGGCGATCCTCGTCGCTGGGCAGACCTCGAGGAGGCGGGCGCCGGGGCGATCGTGCTGCCATCGTTGTTCGAGGAGCAGATCGAGCGAGAATCGTTCGCCGTCGACTCGACGCTCGACCTAGGTGCCAATTCGTTCGCCGAAGCACTGAGCTACCTGCCCGAGCTCGACGACTACGACGTCGGTCCCGCACGGCACCTCGCTCTGGTGGAGAAGGCTCGCGCTGAGCTGTCGATCCCGGTGATCGCCAGTCTCAACGGGACGACTCCGGGAGGGTGGGTGCAGTACGCCCGCCATCTGGAGAGCGCCGGAGCGCAAGCCATCGAACTGAACGTGTACGACGTCATCGTCGATCCTCGTCGCAGCGCGGCCGACGTCGAAAAGCAGTATCTCGAGCTCGTCGAGGAAGTGCGTGCCGAAGTCAAGGTGCCGCTGGCTGTCAAGCTCGGCCCGTGGTTCACGTCGCTCGGTCATTTCGCACTCGCCCTGCAGGCCGCGGAAGTCGACGGGCTCGTGCTGTTCAACCGGTTGTACCAGCCCGACATCGATCTCGACACCCTCGACGTCACACCCAGGCTGCAGCTGTCGACATCGGCCGAGTCGCGCCTACCGCTCCACTGGATCGGCATCCTGCGCAGCTTCATCTCGTGCTCGCTGGCGGCAACCACGGGTGTGCACGACGGCGCCGATGCGACGAAGTTGCTACTGGCCGGTGCAGATGTGGCGATGGTCGCGAGTGCGTTGCTGTTGCACGGCCCACAGCGCATCGCCTCGATTCTGGCCGGCATGACCGAATGGATGGATGAACGCGAGTACGCAAGCGTCGATCAGCTCCGTGGCAGCGTCAGCCAGAGCAGCGTCCCCGATCCCGAGGTCTACGAGCGCGCCAACTACTACCAGATCCTGCACAGCTGGCGCAGCTAGCCCTCAGGCAGGCAACGTTCGCCGCGC
>DATAJN010000742.1:0-3815 GCA_036262105.1 Ilumatobacteraceae bacterium | reverse complement strand
TGGTAGTGCTGGCGGGCCCAGGCGACCAGGTCTTCCTTCGTCGCTTCGCCCTGCTCGGTGCGCTTCACCCAGTCGGCCTGATCGAGCGTGCGGCCCGAAGCCTCCAACTCGTCACGCATCTCGTCAACGAACGCCTCACCGTCAAATGCCATGCCCACACGCTCTCATGTCGGGAACGGTCGACAAAATAGTCTCGTTCCATCTATCAGAACGGTGTGCTTTCGGAGCCGCGTCGCCCCAACCAAGATGAGTCCATGGCCATCTTCCGTCTCGGACACGTCGAGGTCCGAACCCCCGATCTAGAGCTCTGTGCCGCGTACTACACCGAAGTCTTTGGTCTCCGAGAAGTGGCCCGCGACGACAACCATGTCTATCTCAAGGGTTGGGACGAGCAGGATCACCACTCGTTGATGCTCACTGGCGCCAACCGCTACGGGTTGGAGCACGTTGCGTTCAAGACCGAGTCGATCGACGACCTCGAGGGCTACGAGACGACGCTCGAGCGCTACGGCTGCACCGTCGACCGGATCGCCGCCGGAACCGAAGTGGGTCAAGGCGAGGCGATCCGTTTCGACTCGCCGACCGGGCACACGATGGAGATCTACGCGCAGATGGAGAAGGTCGGTAATGGCTTGCCACTCTTCAACCCGCCGCCCATGCCGATGGATCTGGTGGGCATTGCTCCGCCCCGCCTCGACCACTGCCTGCTGACCACCGAGAACGTCCCCGACGCGGCCCGCTTCATGAGCGAGGTTCTGGGCTTCCGGCTCACCGAGCAGCTCGTCACCAACGAGGGCTACCAGCTGATCGTGTTCTTCGAGCGGTCGCGCCAGCCGCACGACATCGCCTTCACTCGCGGCGCAAACGGTGGCCTGCACCACTTCGCCTACTGGCTCGACAGCTGGGCCGAGATCGGACGGGCAGCCGACATCTTGCGGATGAACGGCATCGACATCGACATCGGCCCGACCCGACATGGCATCACCCGTGGCCACACGATCTACTTCTTCGATCCCGTCGGCAACCGCAACGAGGTGTTCACCGGCGGGTACAAGACCGACACCGACTGGGAGACCATCACCTGGACAGAGGATCAACTGGGCAAGGCGTTGTTCTACTACGAGAACCGAGTCATCGACTCGTTCGTGTCGATCTACACATGAGCGTCACGCGCGACGACGCGCCGCTGTACCTCGCCAAGTACTCGCGGCGCCGGGCAGAACCTGTCGGACCACTCGCCGGCGCAATGCACACCGATGAGCCGTCCTTCGTGCTGCGCGCCCGCGAACGCTCGACGTTGCGGGCGTTGGAAGAGCTCGACCGAGTCGATTCCCCGCCGGGCCGCACGGAGGAGTTCGCCCGCGAGACCGTGTCCCCCCGCGAGCAGTTCCCGGGCGAGTTCCGTAAGCGGATCACCACATCGATCGACGTCCGCCTGATTCGCCACGGCCAGACGCAGGGCTACGTCACCGACGGCGCGCTCACACCTCTCGGCCATTGGCAGGCCCGCCGCAAGGGACAGGATCTTGCCAAGGGTCTCAAGGAAGGAATGACGGTCAAGTTCCCGCACGCCCCAACGGCGCGGGCCACCGAGACCGCCGCCGGGGTGCGCAGTGGCGTGCTGCAGGCGCTGAGTCGCTATGGGATCACCGACGTCAACGTCGAAGAGCCGTATCCGCACGATGCGTTCAAGAACTTTCAGGTGTGGGCCGGGGGCCGAGAGGTCGACGTCACCGCGGCGTTTCAGGAGTTCGCCCAGATCCACGAGGGCTACCAGCGGTTCGGAGTCGGCGATCGCCCGGGTTGGATCACCGAGATGAACCGCTTCTACCGAGTGCTCCAGGCCGGTGGCGACCCGATCACGGTGTGGCTCACCCAACCGCTGTTCTACTTCGAGCCGCCGATCATCGTCGTCCGCCGCCACTGGCAGGGCGTCGCCGACATCGTGAAGGAAAGTGCGCCCGGTACGGCGATCTACATGTGCGGCCACTCCGGCCCGATCCGTGCGGTCGCCGCGTCGGCCGTTGGTCATGACCCCGGTGAGCCGAACAACACCGAAGATGTTCGCATCAAGGTCTACGACGATCACGAGCACGCCGTGCTCACCTACCGCGGACGTGGACTCGAACTGGAGATCCCGACCTTGGCGACACCGAGTTGGTACCAATGACGATGACCGACGGCGTGGTGCAGGACGGTGGTGGCTTCGCCGGTTTCGGCGAGCCTGCTGTGCTCACTGTGTTGACGGTCGACGACGTCGAGTACTCGATCTTCGCCGATCCGACGATGGCTGCGCTCAAGGCCATCCGCGAGATCGCCGAGCACGTGCGCCCTCGCCGCGGGTGTCAGGAAGGCATCTGCGGCAAGTGCGAGTCGAAGGTCAACGGCGAAGACACCCGCTTGTGCATCACACCGATCGGCACCCTGAATGGAGCCGTCGTGGTCACCCCGGCGCCGCGCAAGAGCATCTGGGGCTAACCGCTCACGATGGAATTCGGAGCCCACCTCCCCCTGATGGACTTCGGGGGTCATCCGTACACCCTCGATCATCTCATCGCGTATACGAAAGCCGCTGCGCAACTCGGCTTCGTGGCACTGTCGGTGAACGATCACATGGTCTTTTCAGTCCCGTGGCTCGACGGACCGGTCGCGCTCGCGGCGGTGATGGAGCACACCGCGGACATGACGCTTGCGACGACCGTCGCGCTTGCAGTGGTGCGTGGACCGGTGCCGGTCGCCAAGACGTTGGGAGCGATCGATCGGCTCTCAGGGGGCCGCCTGCTCGTGGCGGTCGGTCCGGGCTCGTCGCCTGACGACTACGCCGCCGTCGGCCTCGATTTCTCGGAACGGTGGCAACGGTTCGACGAGGCGATTGGCGCGCTGCGGGCGCTGTGGCGACCCGACGGTGCACCGTTCGTCGGTCGTTTCTACTCGACGGAGGGGATCTCATTGGCGCCCCTTCCAGCACGACCCGGCGGACCGCCGATCTGGGTAGGTAGCTGGGGCTCCGATGCCGGGCTTCGTCGCGTCGCTCGTCTTGCCGACGGCTGGTTGGCGTCCGCGTACAACACCACGCCGGAGCTGTTCGACCAGTCATGGCGAACGCTTCGCTCGAAGCTGGCGGATCACGGCAAGTCTCCGGACACATTCCCGAATGCTCTGGCGACCATGTGGTGCTACATCACCGACGATCAAGCCGAAGCCGACCGCATCCTCAGAGAGCGCGTCGTTCCCACCATTCACCGACCAGAGGAGATGCTCCGCGAACGTCTCCCGATCGGGCCTCCTGAGCTGTTCGCCGAGAAGTTGACGGCATTCGCAAGGGCCGGGGTGCAGCGCGTCTTCATCTGGCCGGTTGCCGATGAGGTGCAGCAGCTCGAACGCTTCTGGAACGAAGTGAGGCCGCTCGTCGCCGTTGCGTAGGTCCCGAGCTCAGCCGGCGGCGAGTCCGGTCTGCCAGCGCGGGCGGCGAATCGGTCCGCCGGCGCCCATTTCGCCGCCCGCGATCGTCCAAGAACCGACGCCCGAACTCAGCCGGCCGCGATCAGGTGGATGTCGGCGGGCGGGCGGTTGGGCGCCTCGATCGTCGACGTCGCGTAACCCAGGTAGATCAGGCCGCTGATGTGCGTGCCCGGTTCAAAGCCGCACAGTTCGGCAACCGTGTCGTTGGCTCCCTTCGGGCACGTGCTCCAATAGCTGGCAAGTCCGTGCGCTGTTGCGGCGAGCAACATGATCTCGATCCCTGCTGCTGCCGAGTCGCGGTTCTCGGCGGTGCGTTGTTCCGAGTCGCCGGGGGCAGCGCCGACGACCAACGT
>DATAJN010000741.1:0-6955 GCA_036262105.1 Ilumatobacteraceae bacterium | reverse complement strand
GCAAACCGGCCCGACGATCAGTGGTCACGCCTCGTGGCCGCTCTCGCCCCACCCGCCATCGTCATCGTCGACGCCGGAACCGGTTGCCCGCCGCGTCAACTGCACGACGCTGCCGAACACTCGCTGTTGGTCACCCGGCCGTGCTTCATCGCACTGCGGCGAGCCCAGCAGCTCGACATCCGGCCCACGGGGATCGTGCTCGTCGACGAACCGGGGCGGGCGCTCACATCGACCGATATCGAGCACGCACTCGGAGTCCCGGTGATGGCAGAGGTTCGTCTCGACCCAGCAGTGGCGCGCGCCGTCGACGCCGGCCTGCTGGCAACTCGGTTGCCACGCTCGTTGATCCTCTCACTCAGGACAGCGGCATGATCGACGTCGTCGCCGAGCGCTCGCCGCTGGGCGGCTTGGAGCGATGGCTCGATGACCCGGCGGTCGACGAAGTGATCGTCAACGGGCGCGGCGACGTATGGGTCGAGCGATCGGGCCGGCTGGCCCGAGTGGCGACGATGAGCAGCGCTGCCGTGAGCACTGCGATGGAACAGATCCTGCGCCCGATCGGGCGACGACTCGATCGCTCGAACCCCACCGTCGATGCCAGGTTGCCCGACGGCTCGCGCGTGTGCGCCGTGATCGAGCCGATCTCGGTCGACGGCCCATGCCTCACCATCCGGCGCTTTGCTCTTCGTCCTCTTCCTCTGTCCGCGTTCGCGCCAGGGGATGTTGCCGAGCTCCTTCAGAACGTCGTAGAGACGCGATGCAACCTGCTGGTCAGCGGAGCGACGTCGTCGGGTAAGACGACACTTCTCAACGCGCTCGCTGCTCTGGTGCCGTCAACCGAGCGCATCATCACCCTCGAAGACATCGCCGAGCTACGCCTGCCGCACCCGCACGTGGTCCGGCTCGAGACGCGACCGCCGTCGGCCGAGGGGACGGGTGAGATCACCTTGCCGCATCTCCTGCGAACCGCGTTGCGCATGCGGCCCGACCGGCTCGTGCTCGGCGAGGTGCGAGGTGCCGAAGCCGTCCCGCTCGTGCAAGCGATGAACACCGGCCACGACGGCTCGATGGCTACGGTTCACGCCAACTCCGCCACCGACGCCGTCGCCCGGTTGTGCTCACTGGTGTTGCAGGAGGTTCCCGGCTGGCCGCTGGAAGCCATCCACGACCAGGTGCGCAGGTCGATCGATGTCGTCATCCACGTGGCCCGATCAATCGACAGCCATCGAGGCGTCGTCGAGGTGTGCGAGATCGACCCGGCGATGGGCAGTGTGAAGCTGCGCCGGCTCGCTGACCGCAGCACCGTGAGCGCCACGCTGCGCCGGTGCCGGAAATGGTGACGTCCCTGCTCGCCGGCACGCTCGTCGTGTTGGTCGGCGTCCCGGTTGCTCGCCGGCTGCGATCGGGGTTTCGCCTGCTGGGCCCCGAGGTCGTTGGCATGCCGCGATCACGTCGGTCGACTGCCGACTACGCATCGCTGCTCGATTCGATCACCCGACAGGTTCGCAGCGGCAGCAGTCTCACCAGCGCGGTCGGCGAGGAGATCGGCCGTTGTCATCCGCTGCGCGAGGTGGCCGAGCGTCTGACCCGCGGATGTTCGCTCGCGGAGGCGTTGGCCGTCATCGAACCGCGAGACCCCGATCTGGCCCTCACGGTGCAAGCCCTGTCGGCCAGTGCTCATCTCGGTGGCCCGATCGCCCTCACGCTCGACGACGCTGCGGCGGTGTTGCGCGAACGAGCGGCGGCACGTGCCGAGCGGAGAGCCCACGGAGCCCAAGCCAGGCTCAGCGCACGCGTGCTCACCATCGTTCCACTCGGCTTCGCCGGCTGGAGCGTCGTCGCCAGCACGCGCACTCGCGACGTGTACCTGTCGAGCTTGGCGGGCGGGATCTGCGCGCTGTGCGGCCTCACGCTGAACGTCGCCGGGTGGCACTGGATGAACAAGATCATCGGTGCGCCATGATCGTTGCGATCTGCTCAGCAACGCTGGTTGTCATCGGCTTCTGGCTGCTCCGACCCAAGCCGGCCGCACGCGCCCGAGCCGCGGCCAGGCGCCGGCTCCCGATCCGGTGGGTGTGGTTGATCCCGATCGGCATCGCCGCGATGGCTGCGCCGGCTGCGGGCGTGGCGACGTTGATAGTCATCGGCATCTGGCGGCACACGGCCTCGGCTCGCCGTGCGGCTCGTGCCACCCGCCTGATCTCGGCCGGCTATCCCGACGCACTCGATCTCCTGGTGCTGTCGATTCGAGCCGGTTACATACCCGCACAAGCAATCATCGAGATCACTCCGTTCGTGCCGCACGCGCTGCGCGAAGCTCTTGTCGCGGTCGACGAGGCGATGCGGTCCGGATCGCGTTTCGCCGAAGCGCTGCAAGAGCTGCACCTCCGTCTAGGCCCTATTGCCCAGCCACTCACCGACTCGTTGTCGTCGGCCGACCGCTATGGGCTGCCGCTCGCCCCCGTGCTCGAGCGACTGGCATTCGAGGCTCGACAGCATCGTCGGCGCGAGGCCGACGCCACCGCCCGGGAACTGCCGGTGCGCCTTTCGGTGCCGCTCGTGTTGTGCACGCTGCCATCGTTCGTTCTGCTTGCAGTTGTCCCCTTGCTCCTCGGAGCCCTGTCGTCGCTGCACACCTGACAGCGGCCGAACCACCGACATGAAAAGGGGCCCCAACATGAAGAAACTGTTCGTCCGATTGCAGACTTGGGCTGTCGTCGGCAACGACAACGGGCAGGCCACCACCGAATACGCACTCGTGCTGCTCGGCGCAGCCCTCGGTGCACTACTCGTGGTCGGTTGGGCCACGAGCGGCGGAGGTGCGGGGAAGATCGGTCACTTGTTCGACCGGGTGCTCGATGCCGTCACCGAAAAGCTCTGATCGGAACGACCGCGGCCAGGCCGCAGTCGAATTGGCGCTTTGCTTGCCCTTGCTGTTCATGTTCCTGCTCGGCATCGTGCAACTGGTCGTCGTCGTCCGCGACCAACTCGCCGTCGAACTCGCCGCTCGCGAAGCCGCCCGTGCCGCGTCGGTCGCTGCGCCATCGGCTCCGTCAGCGGAAGAAGCGGCGTCTCGTGCCGTTGCCCTGCGACCATTGGCGGTGGCTACCGAATCGTCGACCGGCACGGTCACGGTCACCGTCAGTCACGTCACGCACACCGACGTGCCACTGATCGGCGCTTTGATCCCCGATATCACGATCACGGCGAGGGCAACCATGGCGCTCGAACCTCCATGAGTCGTAACCTGCGCGGTATGAACCTCTCGACGAGCACTGTGGTGATCGGCGACGTCGCCGTCGTCACCCTCTCGGGCGAGGTCGACCTGGCCACCATCCCGATGCTGCACGACGCGCTCACCAAGGCCCTCACGCATCATCCCGATCGAATGCTCGTCATCGACCTCGACGGCGTGACGGTGCTCGACGACATCGGCCTCGGGGTGTTGCTGGGCGCCGCAGGTTCTGCCCGCGAAGCCGGAGTCGACCTCTCGGTGGTGTGCAGTAGCCATCGTCTTCGCGAGCGACTCGAACGCACCGGGTTCAGTCGCGCCGTCGAAGTTCGCGATCGCCTGTCGAGGTAGCTGCCAAGTCGACAACTAGCCCTTCGGCTTGGCAGCGAGCGCGTCGACGAGCGCGTTGGTCGCCGCCGCCACCGCCTTGTCCAGCCGATGACGTACCGTTTCGCAGAGAGCTACGGAACCAGGAGCACCGATGACCACCACCTTGGACGAAGTGATGGAGCTCGCTCAGCGCGAGCAATATCTCGCTGTCGTCGCCACGCTGCGCGCCGACCTCACCATCCAGGCCTCGCTCGTCAACGCCGGCGCCCTGCTGCATCCCGTGACTGGCGAACCCGCTGTGGCGTTCGTGACCTACGGCTCGACGAAGCTGGCCAACCTCAGGGCCCGGCCTCAGGTCGCGGTGACGTTCCGATCGTCGTGGTCGTGGGCGACCGTGGAAGGCAGGGCCGAGATCGTCGGGCCCGACGATCCTCATTCACTGGTCGATGCCGAACGCTTTCGACTGTTGCTTCGCGAGGTGTTCACCGCCGCCGGTGGGCAGCACGACGACTGGGACGCCTATGACCGCACGATGCTCGAACAGCGCCGCGCTGCCGTCTTCGTGTCGCCCTCGCGCATCTACAGCAACTGATCGGCCCGGGCCAGCGCGGCGAAGGCTCGAACACCAGCGCCCTGCGCCCACGGCGACGGCTCGGTGGGACAGTTCTCATACGTCCTGATGTCCCAACTCGGAAGCACGTCGGTGGTGACACCGGTGAACGTGCCGTCGTCGGCAACGGCTCGCAAACAGGCATCCGACGCGCGAGCGAGCACATCGGCGGGTAGCGCCACCAAGCCGAGCGCTGCCGGGTGCAGCGCAGCGGCGACATAGAACGAAGCAGTCGAAGTCTCGGTGCCGGCCGGCGGATGGTCGAGCACCTCGGCCCAGTTGCCATCCGCCTGCTGGGTTGCCGCCAGACGTTCCAACACCTCACCGGCGAGATCGGCGGCTTGTGAGGTGCCGCGACCGTCGGAGACATGAACGAGGTCGAGCAACCCGAGCACGGCCCAGCCCATGCCGCGAGTCCATGCCACCTCGTTGTTCGCCTTTCTCGTCGGGTCGAACCATTGCGCCCAACCCGACTGGCAACGCAACACGTTCATGCTGTCCACCGCGATGCCGACTGCTTTGCGGGAGAGCTCGGCATCATCGCGCCAACGCGCCGCCAACGCATACAGGGCAGGCAGGTGATACACAGCGTCGATGCAGACGCCGTAGCGGAACACGAGGCGATGAGGTTCCAGCGAGGGGATGTCGCCATGCACGGCCGGCAGCCCGGCGAGTCGAGCCAGCACTCGCTCAGCCGCGGCCGGGGGCAGGTCGCCGTCCATCACGAGTCGGACGATTGCCGCGCCGGGGGCCAACACATCGTCGAAGTTGGGCAGGCAGTGATCGTGCCAGCGCTGCAGCGTCTCGACGACGCAGGCGCGATATGGGCCAGCCCCCAGGGAATCGGCTTCGAGCAAGCCGTCGACAGCGATTGCGTCACCCCAGTACCAACAGTGGAAGCGCCAGTCGGTCATCCGATCGGCAACACGTCGCAGTGTCGCCAACGAATCGGAGGCGTGTATGTCGACCATCGTTCGCAGCTTCAGCCGCGGCCGCCGCCTGGCGCGATCGGAACCGGGCCGTCCATGCGGAAATCGGGATCGTGTCGACGTAGCTCGCGGCGAGCGATCGTCATCTTGTGCACTTCGTCGGGGCCGTCGGCGAGACGCAACGTGCGCTGGTGTGCGTACATCTGCGCCAACGGCCAGTCATCGCTGAGACCTCCGGCACCATGCACCTGGATCGCCCGATCGATCACCCGCAGGGCGACGTTCGGCGCGGCAACCTTGATGGCACTGATCTCGACTGCGGCAGCCTTGTTGCCGACGGTGTCCATCATCCATGCCGTCTTCAACGTGAGCAGACGAACCATCTCCAAATCGATGCGCGATTCGGCGATCCAGTCCATGATGTTGCTGCGTTCGGCGAGCCGCCGACCGAAGGTGGTGCGACTCAGTGCCCGCTGGCACAGCAACTCCAACGCCCTCTCGGCCGCACCGATGGATCGCATGCAGTGGTGGATCCGGCCCGGCCCGAGCCGCGCCTGACTGATCGCGAAACCGTCGCCGTCGTTGGCGATGAGGTTGGTAGCGGGTACGCGGCAGTTCTCGAATCGCAATTCGACGTGGCCCTCCGGATCGAGGTAGCCGAACACCGGCAGAGCGCGCACGACGGTGAGACCCGGCGTGCCCATCGGCACGAGGATCTGACTCTGCTGGCGATGTGGCGGCGCGGCAAGGTTGGTCTTGCCCATCACGATGAAGATCTTGCAGTTGGGATGCATCGCGCCGGAGATCCACCACTTGCGACCGTTCAACACGTAGTCGTCACCATCGCGTTCGATGCTCATGGCGATGTTGGTGGCATCGCTCGACGCGACTTCGGGTTCGGTCATCGCGAACGCCGAGCGGATCTCGCCTTCGAGCAACGGTCGCAGCCACATGTCTTTCTGCTCCGCGGTGCCGAACATCGTCAGCACCTCCATGTTGCCGGTGTCGGGCGCCGAACAGTTGCAAGCCTCGCTGGCGATGGTGCTGCGACCCATGATCTCGGCGAGCGGTGCGTACTCGGCGTTGGTCAGACCCGGGCCCCAGTCCTTGTGTGGCTGAAAGAGGTTCCACAGCCCGCGCTTGCGCGCCTCGGCCTTCAGCTTCTCCATCACCGCCGGGTGATGGTGCGGGTCGCCACTGGCCCGCAGCTGTTCGTGGTAGACGGGCTCATTCGGGTAGATGCACTCGTCCATGAAGCTGAGCAGCGATGCTCGGTACTCGTTGCAGCGGTCGGTGAAGGCGAATTCCATAGTGCAAACGTAGAGTGCGGCGCGAAAGGTTCTGGCACTCGCTGTACCGCGATCAGCGGCCGCGGTCGCCCGAGGTGTCCACTGCGTCGCTGGCACGTAACAACCGCGGGCCCACCAACTTGGCCATGAGGTGTTGACCGGCGGTCACTGGCGAGTAGCGCGGCGGGTTGTCGGCATTGGTGCAGGTCGGCAGGCAGGTGATCACAGCGTCCCAGTTGCCGTCGAGGAAGAAGGCGGCACTGCGGCGCACGACCGGTCCACCGACCTGCGCAGATGGAGGAACCACCCGGTGCACCGTGGAGCGCCATTGATCGTTGGTCCATTGAGCGGTGAGGTCGCCGAGGTTGATGACCATTGCCCCGTCGGCTGGGATGACGTCGATCCATTCGCCGTTCGGCGCCACGATCTGCAGACCGGCGACCGCCTCGGCGTAGAGCACCGTGACGATTCCGTAGTCGGTGTGTGCGCCCATCCGCTGCTGGCCGGGAAGCGGGTCGGGTTCACCGGCACGACGTTCGTAGCGAATGGCGCGCATCGTGGTGGT
>DATAJN010000740.1:0-3665 GCA_036262105.1 Ilumatobacteraceae bacterium | reverse complement strand
CCATGCGCTACAGCGAGGAAGACAGGCTGTGCATCCCGGTGCCGCTGTATCACTGCTTCGGCAACTCGATCGGCGTGATGGCGTGCCTGACCCACGGCACCGCCATGGTGTTCCCCGGCGAGGGCTTCGATCCACTCGCGGTGCTGCAGACCGTGCAGGAGGAACGCTGCACGTCGCTGTACGGCGTGCCGACCATGTTCATCGCCGAGATGGCCCACCCGGACTTCGACAAATACGACCTGCGATCGCTACGCACCGGCATGATGGCCGGCTCGCCCTGCCCGATCGAAGTGATGCGGCGCGCCATCGGCCTGATGCATCTGCGCGAGATCACCATCGGCTACGGCATGACGGAGACCTCGCCGGTCTCGACCCAGACCTCACCCGAGGATCCGTTGGAGAAGCGCGTCGGCAGCGTCGGACGAGTTCACCCCCACGTGGAGGTGAAGGTCATCGACCCGAACACAGGCGGCACCCTCGGCCGGAACGAGCCGGGGGAGCTGTGCACCAAGGGCTATTCGGTGATGCTGGGCTACTGGAACGAACCGCAGATGACCGCCGAGGCCATCGATGGCGACGGCTGGATGCACAGCGGTGATCTGGCGATCATGGACGACGATGGATACATCAGCATCGTCGGACGGATCAAGGACATGATCATCCGTGGTGGCGAAAACGTCTATCCGCGAGAGGTCGAGGAGTTCCTCTACACCCATCCCGACATCGTCGACGTTCAGGTGATCGGTGTTCCCGACGAGAAGTACGGCGAGGAGCTCGTCGCCTGGGTTCGACTACGCGAAGGTGCGACGCTGACGCGCGACGAGCTCGCGGCCTTCTGCAAGGGTCGGATCGCCCACTTCAAGATCCCCCGTCATGTGCATGTCACCGACGAGTTCCCCATGACCGTCACCGGCAAGATCCAGAAGTACAAGATGCGCGAGACGTCGATCGAACAACTCGGCCTCTGACAGCGGTTAGTCGAGGGCGATCTGCTTGCAGAAGGTCTCCGGGTCGATGTTGGCCCCGCACACGACCAAGCCGACGCTCTTGCCCTCGAGCCGTTCGCGAAGTGGGTTCATCAACGCGGCCAGTGCGGCGGCACCCGCGGGTTCGACCGCCAGCTTCGCCGAGCGGAACAGAAGGCGCATTGCGTCGCGGATCTCGTCGTCGTCGACGAGCACGATCTCGTCGACGAACTGCCGATTGAGCGCGTACGAATACGGTTCGCAGCGGGGCGCGCCGAGCGAGTCGGCGATGGTTCGCACGGCCTCGATCTGTTGCGGCGAACCGGCTTTGAAGCTGCGACTCAGGCTGTCTGCACCCTCGGGCTCGACCACGAAGACCTCGGTTGCCGGGCTCAGCTGCTTCACCGCACAGGCCACACCTCCCGTGAGACCGCCGCCACCGGCGGCGACGATCACCGCGTCGAGCGACCCGCTTGCCGCGGCGACCTGGTCGACGAACTCCAGACCTATCGATGCAGTCCCGAGCGCGGTCTTGGGACCCTCGTAAGGATGGACGAATGTGCGGCCCTCGCTCGCCTCGATCTCCTTGACGCGCTCGAAGGCCTCGTGCACGTTGTCGACGAGTTCGACCTTGGCGCCGAACTCGTGGCAGAGCTGGATGCGGAACGGATTGGCGCTCTTCGGCATCACGACCGTCGCAGTCGTGCCGAGCATTCGAGCCGAGTATCCGAGAGAGACAGCGTGGTTACCGGCCGACACTCCCGTGACGCCGCGTTCCAACGCAGCAGCGTCGAGGTCGAGCATCACCGACAGAGCACCGCGCGGCTTGAAGCTGCCGGTTCGTTGGAACAACTCCTCTTTCAACCAAACCTGCGTCGACACGCCGACGGCAGCGCCGACAGCGTCGTCGACGAGGAGGCGAATCGGGGTGGTGATCACAAGATCGCCGAGACGCACTCGATTGGCGCGGATGGCTTCGATCGTGGGGGCTTCGACCTGCGTGGTGGGCATGCCCGATCCACCGTACCTCGTCAGTCCGGGGTCTTCAGCCTCAGATATGCGGCCAGCAGGACGACGAGAACGATCACGATGAAGAACGCGCGAAGCAGCCAGTAGATCGTCCCCAGGACGAACCGGAACACGACGACGGCGAGCACGATCACGATCAGGTAGCCGACGATCGTCGCCAGAAACGAACGGGCTCGGCCTTGTTCTGCCACCCTCCGAGTATGCCACCGGAGAGTTCGAGATGCTCGGCTACTCCAGCGAGGCGAGCCGCCGCTGCATGAACCGCCGGTCGCTGTCGTTGCACGGACAACTCAGCGCCTGCCGATACGAGTCGGCAGCCGCAGTCGTCTCACCAAGGCGGCGCTGGAAGTCTGCACGTGTCGACCAATACAGATGCCATCGCTCTGCTGGTCCGCCGACCAGTTCGTCGAGCAGTGCGAGGCCGTGGCGCGGGCCGGAAACCTCGGCTACGGCGACCGCTCGGTTCACGCGGACCACGGGTGTCGGCCAGCGGTTCTCCAGCAGCAAGTACAGCTCGGCGATCTGCGGCCAATCCGTGTCGGCGTAGGTGGGTGCGGTGCCGTGCAGGCAGGCGATGGCCGCTTGCATCTGGTAGGCACCAGGTCGGCCGCGCCGCAACACCGAGTCGACGAGCGCGGCGGCCTCGGCGATCGCCGCGCCGTCCCACAGCGAGCGGTCTTGATCGGCCAGCAACACGATCTCACCGGTCGAGTCGGTGCGGGCGAGACGGCGTGCGTTGGTTGCCAGCGTCAACGCGAGAATGCCCACGCATTCCGCCTCATCAGGCATCAGATCGACCAGCACGCGGGCCAGTCGGATCGCCTCGTCGGCAAGGTCGACGCGTCCACCCAGTTCGCCCACCGGTGCGTGGTGGCCGGCAGTGAAGACCGCATACACGGTCGCCAGCACCGGGCGCAGACGGTCGGGCAGCTCGTGAGGATCGGGCACCCGATACGGGATCCGCGCTTTGGCGATCTTTGCCTTGGCACGGCTGATCCGCTGACCGATCGTGGCCTCGGGAACCAGGAAGACGCGAGCGATGTCGACGGTGCTCAACCCGCAGATGGTGCGCAGTGCGAGGGCGACTTGTGATTCCGGTGAAAGTGCCGGGTGACAACACGTGAACAGCAGCCGCAACCGGTCGTCGCGGTTGTCGACGTCGTCGTCGGTCTCCGTCTCAGTCAGCAATCGGAACGCTTCCACTTCCTTCGGCGCACGCCGCGCTTCGCGGCGGATGCGGTCGAGCTCCTTGTTGCGAGCGACGGTCGTGAGCCAGGCGCCAGGCTTGTCCGGCAAGCCGTCACGTCGCCATACGTCTGCGGCGACGACGAGTGCGTCGTGCAGTGCATCCTCGGCGCGATCGATGTCGCCCGTCAGACGAATGAGGGTGGCCAGAACCTGGCCACCCTCGATGCGGATGATCTCGTCGAGTGGATCGATCAGCCCATCTCGCTCATGTCGATGACTGGGCGCACTTCTACGCGGCCGTGCCACGCACCCGGGATCTGCGCGGCCCAACTCAGCGCCTCATCGAGATCCTTGCAATCGAGCAGATAGAACCCACCGAGTGCTTCCTTCGTCTCGGCGAAGGGACCGTCGGTGGCGATCACGTCGCCGCCCTTGACGCCGCCGGTGACCTGGATGGTGGTGGCCATGTTGGTCGGCTGGAGT
>DATAJN010000739.1:0-2114 GCA_036262105.1 Ilumatobacteraceae bacterium | reverse complement strand
CAGTGACGCCGTCAGCGGTGACCGACAGCGCGGCAGTCAAAAGCTTCTGGCCCGACAAGTCACCGCCCAGCGCACTGCTGATCGAGTTGATCGCGATGAGGAGCGTGTGCCACGCGAAGGCGACCAACGGCTCGGCCCAGTTCTCCACCACTTCGGCAGGCCCGCGCGGATGATCCTCGGTCGTGGTGATTGCGCCTGCCGGTCGATCGGGGGTGCCGGTGACGAACGTGACGGTGCAGTCGGCCGGTCCGGTTTGATCGCAGGTCACCGGGATGGTCAGGACGATGGCGCCGAGGGTCAGATCGGCACGCACCTCACCGACGCGGACGACGAGCTGGTTGGCGCCATCGGTCCACAGCACCGGGGGCGGCGGGCGGACGATCGTCGCCGGGTCCAGGCCGGCGGCGACAACGGCCGCACTGGGGAGCAAGACCTTCAGCGTGTCGGGCGTGACGGCGCGGTCGTTGCCGGCGATGCCAGGTCGAAGGGGCTGGAGGGGCAGCGTGTCGGCGAGCGCTTTGAGCAGACGTTGCTGGGTTTGCTGGTCGATGTCGGCCCGCCGCAGTGCCGTCGTGAACACGAGCGCGCCGGCAATGGCCTCCGGGCCTGGCACCGGCAGAGCGGCCGCTTCTACCTCGTTGTCGTCGCCCACCGTCTTCTACCGCCCACCATGCGCGAGCGTCAGTGCGTGCATGTTCTCTCCCCAGAGTTACGTCCAAGCCCGCTAAGGCTCCCAAGGGCGACGGCGATCACGGTACCACACGGTCAGAGGTGTCGAACACGGCCGCTTTGCGGCCCCGAGTGGCGACCCACAACCTTCGCGCACGGTCCAAGACGCCGGCTACGAGTCGGTCATAGATGCCTGACGGCGGCCTTCAGTTTGAGGACTCGGGCTGTCGGCCATTTCCGGTCGGTGGTCACGAGTTGGTCGGCGGCATCCTCGATCGCTGTTGCGATGACAAGCGCGTCGGGAAGGCGGAGAGCGCGATGTTTTGCGCGTAGTCGTGCGGCGACGATGGCGGTTTCGAGGTCGAGCGGGATGACCGAGATCGGAAGGCGTTCGAACATTCTTCGAACGGTTTGAATCTCGGCTTCGCTACGACGCGCCGGGCCTACGAGGCACTCGGCAAACGCCGACGACGCCATTGCCAGTCGGTGGCCATCGCGAAGCACCTCGGCGAGCATTGTCTGTGCCGCCTGGTGATGTGCGTCGTTGCCGTCGAGGAAGCCGATGATGACGCCGGCGTCGAGGTGGATCAGTCCCACTCGGCGCGCAACTCGTCGAGCTCGTTGCTCGTGTAGGCACCCGTCATCGCGCCGGCGAAATCGGCGAGCACGTCGTGCTCCCGCTCGAGGACGACTCGTCCGGGCCCATCGGCGTGGGCGATAACACGGTCGCCGATCTCGAGACCGGCGGCTCGTAGGGCGTCGGCGGGGATCGTGATCTGATTCTTGGAACTGATGCGAGTCGCCCCTCGCATACGATTCCTTACGTTTGACATGATTGTAAAGGTAGTGGCTCAAGGCAATTCCGGCAACCAGAGACAGGCGATGCCAGGTGCGCCCGAGCCGCCGGTTGAACGCAACGCCTCAGCACGAGCTATGGCGTTCCGATGGGGATCGTCGCGGTTCTGTCGGCGGCTGAGCAAGTGGTCGTGTTGTTGGTTCGACCGCACAGCCAGGCAAGAGCTTGACGAAGGTCGTGCACGACGACGACGGCAGTTGTCTGCGGATGGCTGGCCGCGACCCGGCCGGCCAGTTCGTAACCGCTGACGTTGAGCCATGCCGCGACGGTGCGGCCAGCTGTTGGCAGTCGGGTGTGCTCGGATTCGACGATCGTGACGTGTCCGATCAAGTCCGGCGCGCTGGTTGTGAAGACCACATCGGGTCGAGCCAACATCGCTGCGGCAACCTTGGCGTCGATCCCTGACGCAGGGATCACGACTCCGTCCGGGCCGACGCCGCCGGTGCCGGCGATGCGGAGGGTGCCGGCCAACATTCCCGGTGTGAGCAGATCGATGTAGGCCAGGGTGAACATCAATCCGGCTGAGGAGCCCGTCTGGTTTCCGGTGCGGATGTGTGCCCAGGGGGGCAGCTGGTCTGATGTCGTCGAA
>DATAJN010000738.1:0-8256 GCA_036262105.1 Ilumatobacteraceae bacterium | reverse complement strand
GGTGCGCGTCGAGGTTGCCGGTTCGACCATCGAAGGCAGAGCACTCGACGTGCTTGCCGACGGTCGCTTGGTGGTGCTCGACGAATGTGGCATCACCCACCGCTTCGACACCGGCGACGTCGTTCACCTCCGCTAGGCAATGGTGCTGCATGGGCGCGACAACCGACCCCACGCTTCCGAAATCGCGCCCATCGAGGGGGTGCCGGGCGTGCACCGCGGCACCCCACTACCCTCGGGGTGTGCTGGTCCCCGACGTCGTCCCGCGATCGCGCCGGCGCAGATTGCCCAGCCTGCTGGCGATGACTGCTCTGGTGGGCGTGCTCGGTTCCACCGGCATGCTGATCGCAGCACGCAAGACCATCGATTCGGTCACTCGTGTGCCAGGAGTGGCCGCAAACCTCAGTCCGTCGACGGCGTCGATCGAGAACTTCCTCCTCGTCGGCTCCGATAGCAGGGCCGGAATCGATCCCAACGCCCCCGACGTCGGTGCAACAGGAACAGAGGCTGACGTCTCCGGCCACCGCAGCGACACCATCATGATCCTGAGGCGTGACCGAAGCACCGGCGATGCGGCGTTGCTCTCGATTCCGCGAGACCTGTGGGTGCAAGTGCCGGGTCACGATGGCAAGCGGCGGATCAACTCGGCGTTCAACGACGGCCCCGAGGTGCTCGTGCAGACGCTCCAGAACGAGCTCGGCCTTCCCATCCATCACTACGTGGAGATCGACTTCGGTGGTTTCGAGTCACTGGTCGATGCGTTGGGTGGCGTACAGATCTGCGTCGACTTCGCCACCCGCGACGTGAGCACGGGGCTCAACATCACCGAGCCCGGCTGTCATGTGCTCGGCGGCATGCAGGCGTTGGCCTACGCCCGAAGCCGTCACTACGAGGAGTATCGCGACGACAAGTGGCACGAAGACCCGGCATCCGACATCGGCCGCACGAAGCGCCAGCAGAAGTTCGTCAACCTGGCGCTGCAGACCGCGCTCGACCGGATCAAGGTCGATCCGTTCGCTGCCGGCCGGCTGATCACCGCGATCGGTTCGTCGCTGCGCGTCGACGACGAACTCGACCCATTGTCGGCTGCCACTTCGTTGCGCTCGGCTGTCGACGCCGGCATCGCGACCTACTCACTGCCCGTCGTCGGAAAGACGATCGGCGGCAATGCCGTGCTGCTGCTCGGCGACGGCTCCGATGCGGTGCTGGCGTACTTTCGAGGCCAAGGGCCTGCGCCGGCAGCGAACGCCTAGTTCGGCCAGCCATACTATGCGACAGTCATGAAGGCTCTCATTCTCGCCGGCGGTGCCGGCACGCGGCTCCGCCCGATCACCCACACCAGTGCCAAGCAGCTGGTTCCAGTGGCCAACAAGCCGATTCTCTTCTACGGGATCGAGGCGATGGTCGCCGCTGGTATCACGGAGATCGGAATCATCGTCGGCGACACGCGAGCCGAGGTGATGGCGGCGCTCGGCGACGGGTCACGCTTCGGGGCCGCCTTCACGTTCATCCCACAGGATGCCCCGTTGGGTCTCGCCCACTGCGTGCTGATCGCCGCTGATTTCCTCGGCGACGACGACTTCGTCATGTACCTCGGTGACAACCTCCTCGAACAGGATCTCGCTGCCTTCGTGCACGCCTTCGAAACAGCGAGGGCGGGCGACGACGCGCCGACGGCGCAGATCCTGCTCAAGCAAGTGCCCGATCCCCAGCGGTTCGGGATCGCCGAGCTCGACGGCGACGGCAACGTCGTCAGGCTCGTCGAGAAGCCGGTCGACCCACCAAGCGATCTCGCGCTCGTCGGGGTGTACCTCTTCGATCGCACGATCAATGAAGCGGTGCGGGCGATCGCACCGTCGCCGCGTGGCGAGCTGGAGATCACCGACGCCATCCAGTGGCTCGTCGATCAAGGCAAACGGATTCGCTGCGAGCTGCTGACCGGCTGGTGGATCGATACGGGCAAGCTCACGCCGCTGCTGGAAGCGAACAGGCTCCTGTTGGAGAAGATCGAGACGCGGATCGACGGCAAGGTCGACGACAGCTCGACAGTAGATGGCCGGGTGGTGATCGAAGCGGGTGCCACGGTGACCAATTCGACCCTGCGCGGTCCACTGGTGATCGGGTCGGGGGCGAGCGTTTCCGATAGCTTCGTCGGGCCGTTCACCGCAATCGGCGACGGGTGCGAGATCGTCAACAGCGAGGTCGAGCACTCCGTGGTGATGGAGCGCAGCAGGGTGATCGACATCCAGCGTCTCGAAGACAGCCTCATCGGCAAGGAGGCCTTGGTGTGCCGGTCGCATCTGCGTCCACGTGCCTTGCGCCTGATGATCGGCGATCATTGCCAGATCGATGTCGAGTGAGACAGGACCAACGATGAACAAGGAAGTCCAATGCCCAGGGTGACCGCGAGCGACAAGATCGACGGCGTCTGGATCGTCGAACCGTCGATGCACGGCGATCAGCGCGGCCTGTTCATCGAGACCTACCGCCGCGAATGGTTTCCCGAGGGCCGGGAGATGGTGCAGGGCAATCGCGCCAATCGTCAGGCCGGTTCACTCGTCGGATTGCATTACCACCTTCATCAGGCCGACTACTGGTACGTGCCGTTCGGGCACGCTCGCGTCGTGTTGCACGATCTGCGCGAGGGCGGTCCCACCGACGGGGCAACGCTCGAACTCGATCTCACCGGCGAGAACCACATGGGTGTGTTCATACCGCCGGGTGTGGCTCACGGATTCTCGGCGCTCACCGACACGGTCATCACGTACCTCGTCGATGGCTACTACAACCCGGCCGACGAGCTCGGCGTGCTGTGGAACGACCCCGCCGTCGGCGCCGACTGGGGCGTCACGGAGCCGATCCTCTCGGCTCGCGATCAGAACAATCCGCTGCGCTCCGAGCTACCGGCGGGCCGTCGCCCGTACTTCCCGATGCGAGGTTGAGATGAAGCTGTTCATCACTGGTGCTGCCGGATTCATCGGGTCGAACTACGTCCGCTGGTTGCAGGCCAACACCGACGACGAAGTGACGATCTACGACGCTCTCACCTATGCCGGCAACCTGGCGAGCATCCGTGATGTTCTCGACGATCGTCGCTTCACGTTCGTGCACGCCGACATCTGCGACGAAGACGACGTGCTCACCTCGATGGATGGGCACGACGCAGTCGTGCACTTCGCTGCCGAAACGCACGTCGATCGGTCGATCCAAGACGGCTTCTCGTTCGTGCGCACCAACTGCTTCGGCACCAACGTGCTGTGCGACGTTGCCCGGCGCGTGGGGGTCGAGCGCTTCCTGCACATCTCCACCGACGAGGTCTACGGCTCGATCGAGACCGGCTCGTTCAGCGAGACCGATACGTTGACGCCGCGATCCCCCTACTCGGCTGCGAAGGCCGGCAGTGATCTCATCGCCTTGAGCTACTACACCACCCACGGTCTGCCAGTGCTGGTCACGCGGTGCTCCAACAACTTCGGCCCCTATCAGTTCCCCGAGAAGGTCATTCCGTTGTTCACCACCAACCTGCTGGATGGCAAGCCGGTGCCGCTGTACGGCGATGGCGGAAACGTGCGCGACTGGATCCACGTCCATGATCACAACACTGCGGCCGACCTCGTGCTGCGCTCGGGCGAGGTGGGCGAGATCTACAACATCGGCGCCGGCAACGAGATCACCAACAAGGAGCTCACCCATCGTTTGCTCGAGCTCACCGGTCGCGACGAGAGCTTCATCACGCCCGTGACCGATCGCCTCGGGCACGACCGGCGCTACTCGATCACCCACGACAAGGTCAGCGCGCTCGGGTGGAAGACGGAGCACAACCTGGTCGATGGCCTCGCCACAACGGTTCAGTGGTACCGCGACAATCGTGCATGGTGGGAGCCACTGAAAGCCAGGGCCGGCTTCTAGATGCGGGTGCTGATCACCGGCGCGGGCGGTCAGCTCGGGCTGGATCTGGTGGCGTCGTGCCGGGAAGCCGGTGATGACGTGATCGCCACCGACCGCGTAGAGCTCGACATCTCCGACCGCGACGCGGTGCATGGAGTCATCTCGATGGTGCGGCCCGACACAGTCGTCAACTGTGCGGCATGGACCGTGGTCGACGCTTGCGAAGGTGATCCCGACCGGGCGCTGGCCCTCAACGGATTGGCCGTGCGGTGGCTCGCCGAAGCATGTGATCGCAGCGGATCTCGACTGGTGCAGCTCAGCACCGACTACGTCTTCGATGGAACACTCGACCGCCCGTACCAGGAGTCCGACGACACCGCGCCGCAAAGCGTCTACGGAGCCACGAAGCTGATGGGCGAGCGTGAGGCCTTGGCACTCGGAACGTCGGCGATCGTGGTTCGCACGTCTTGGCTGTGCGGGCAGAACGGCAGCAACATGGTTCGCACGATCATGCGCCTCGCCGACGAGCGGCCACAGCTCGCGTTCGTCGACGACCAGATCGGTCATCCGACATTCACGGCCGACCTGGCGCCGATGATCCGCCGGCTCGCTGTCGACCGGCGTAGCGGTGTGCACCACGTCACCAATCAGACGCCGACGAGTTGGTACGGCTTCGCTTGCGACGTGGTTGCAGCCATGGGCAAAGACCCAGCGATGGTCCGCCCGATCACGACCGCCGAGCTGCAGCCACCGCGCCCGGCAATACGCCCGGCCAACAGCGTGCTCGACAACGTAGTTCTGCGCACGGCGGGGCTTCCTCTGTTGCGCGACTTTCGCGAGCCGCTCCGCGAGACAGTGTTGGCCCTCTCCTGAGCCTGCGTGGCCCGGCGCCACGGAGGTCGGCATGACGCTGCGCTGATCCAACTGAGGGATCGATCATCGCTCCCAGAGGGTTCTGTTATCGTTCGGTCCCGAAGGACCGGGGCCATGGGGGGTCCGTCCTCGGAAGGGGAATGGCATGTCATTCGAGGTCGACGCTCGGAAACTGGCCCAGGGCAAGCTCACGACACTCGATTGCGTCGCGCAATCGCTTGCTGTCGGGCCGGTCTTCTCCGGAGCAGTGCTTGGATTGCTCCTCTATCTCGTGTGGGCGCCAGGAGCCGGGCCGTTCGTCATCCTCCTGACGACCGTCGGCATTCTCGGCATCGGCTGGACGCTCAGCGAGTTCGCCAAGCGGTACAGCGGTACTGGCACCGTCTACGAGTTCATCGCTCACTCGCTCGGAAAACGAACCGCTGCCTTCTGCGCGGGCATCTATCACATTGCCGCGATCTCTCTTGCCGGCCCGGGCATCGCGCTCATCGGAGGCCTGTGGGCGAGGGCCTTCTTCAAGAGCCACATGGACATCTCCCTCGATTGGTGGGTGTGGGCGCTCGTCATTGCGGTGCTGATGTACCTGGCGAACACCCTGGGCGTGCAGGTCTCGGTCCGCGCTCAGCTTGTGCTGGTCGTCCTGTCGATCATTCCCTTCCTCGTTCTGTTCATCAAGGTGGTCATCGACGGTGGTCCCGAGGGCAACAGCCTGAAGTCGTTCAACCCGAGCAACATCGCCGATGGTGGATCGGTGTTCAAGGGATTGCTGTTCGCCATCCTGATGTTCATCGGGTTCGAGCTCGCCGCCGCCCTCGGCGAGGAGACCAAGGATCCACGCCGGTCGATCCCGATCGCGGTCATGGCAACGGTATTGATCGTCGGTGCGTTCTACCTCATCACCCAGTACACGCTCGCCGTTGGCGCCACCCCAGATGCGTTTGACTTCGCACCGATGGCCGATCTCTACCTGAACCGGTTCTTCGCTGTGTGGATCGACCTGGCCATCCTTCTCGACATCCTCGCCGTCGGGATCGGGTTCGAGTTGGCGGCGTCGCGTGGCCTGTTCACCCTGGCTCGCGACGGCCTGTTGCCTGCGCCGCTCGCCAAGGTGAATCGCCGGCAGTTGCCGGCCAACGCGACGCTCGTGGTGCTTGCCGTCACGGTCGTTGCCGTGTTCGTCGGGCTCTGGCGGTACGGCACCGACCTGATCGATGCTGCGACCGGCGATGTGTTCTTCAACTGGCAGATCTTCAACGCCTTCTTGATCGCCTCACGCATCGGCGGGTTCCTGATCTCCATCGTCTACGTGTTGCTCTGCGTTGCGGCGTTGAAGAACTCCGCGTTGAAGAAGCCGGTCGACTTGATCGCCGCGCTGATCGGCCTGGCGACCGTGGGGCTGGCGATCTACTCGCAGTTCTGGAAGGAGACCGAACCCCTGGGTTCGGAGCTGTGGGGTCGGCACTTGTCGCTCATCCTGATGGCGATCGCCTTGATCTGGGTGCTCGCCAGCAAGAAGCAAGCAATCGACAACGTTGCCCAGCACACGATGCATCACACCTGATTGTTCGGAGGCTAACGATCGCAGGCGTTTGCTAGCGTCGCCCGCCATGGGGAACCGACGTGTCCGGGTGATGTGGTGTGATCTCAACGGGTTGTCGCACGGTCGATACGTGCCGAGAGCTCGCCTCCACGAGCATGGTCACCACGCGGTCACGACGCTGACGATGGGGATCAACCGCGACATCATCCCGGTCGACGGATACGGCCCCGATGTCGGTTTCGCCGATCTGGCTACCGTGCCTCTTCAAGAGTCCGTCCGACCCGGTTGGGAGGTCGACACCGACGTGGCGATCGCCGATCTCGAGTACAACGACGAGCCGCTTGCGCTGTGCCCGCGAGGCGCATTGAAGCGGGCGGTCGAGGCGTGGCGATCACTCGGCTACGAGCCGCAACTGGGGTTCGAGATGGAGTTCTACGTCATGCAACCCGATGCCGACGCGCCCGGCGGCTTCGGCCCCCTGCACATTCCATCGCATCGCGTCTACGGCGTTGGTCTGGGCGGCGACAACACGGGATTGATGTTCGACCTGTACGACGCGGCCGAGCTCTGTGAGCTCGACCTCGAGGGGATGATGGGGGAGTTCCACCCCGGTCAGATGGAACTGAACATGCGCTACGGCCCAGCGCTCGAGGCCGCCGACCGGGCGTTCATCTGCAAGGAGATGACCCGTGAGCTGGCCGCCCGCAAGGGCTACTGGATCACGTACATGGGGCGGCCGATGGCGCATCTCGTCGGCAGTGGACTGCATGTCAACCTGTCGCTCTCGCCGGTGCACGGCGGCCCCAACGCCTTCGACGATCCGCAGGGCGAGCACGGTTTGTCGATGCTCGCCCGACAGTGCCTCGGAGGTGTCATCGCCCATCACGAGGGAATGGCCGCGATGTCGGCCCCGCTGGTGAACAGCTACAAGCGGCTGATCCCCGGCATCATCGCCGGTTACTGGGCGAACTGGGGTCTCGACAACCGCATCAGCACCTACCGCGTGCCGTGTGAGCGCGGCGCGGCGACGAGGATCGAGAATCGCATGCCGTGCGGCAGCGCCAATCCCTACCTCGCCGCGGCCGTGATGCTCAATGCAGCGTTGCTCGGAGTCGTCGATGGTCGCGATTGCGGTGATCCGCAGGTGGGTGACGGTGATGCCGCTCCCAACACCGATCGGCACACGCCCCACGATCTCGGTGGGGCCCTCGCTGCGCTCGAGGCCGACACCGTGCTGTGTGAGGCGATGGGCCCCGATCTGGTCAAGGCCTTCCTGACCATTCGCCGCGACGAGTTGGCGAAGTGGGAAGCGGCTGACGGCACCTGGGACGTGGAGGCGGTGTCGGCGTGGGAGCTCGAGCAGTACCTGCCCTTCTTCTAGGTCCCCGCGATGCTGCATGAACACCTTGCGAATCCTCATCGCGTGCCGTCCGCTCTCTGGGCACTTCGAGCCGCTGCTGCCGCTCGCCCAAGCCGCGCGTGAGGCTGGTCACGATGTCGCCTTCGCCTCCGGGGATCCGATTGTCGGCCGCGCCGATGATGCCGGGTTCGGCGCGTTTCGGGCTGGTCCTGGCGAGGCGTTCCGGGCCGAATGGACGCCGCGCTTTCCTGGCTTCACCAACTTGGTCGGAGACGCCATGCGCGAGTTCTTCTTCACCGAGATCTTCGCCAACCTCGAGCTCGTGCCGCGTGCCGTCGATCTCCAGGCGGTGATCGAGGCATGGCGACCCGACGTGGTCGTCCATGAGATCGCCGAACTCGCCGCGCCCATGGTGTGTACGTCGCTCGGCGTTCCCTACGTCGATGTCGGGTACGGCCCACTCACGCCGAAACCTCTGCTGGAAACGGCCGGCGCCGCCGTCGCACCGCATTGGCGCGAACGTGGTCTCGAACCCCATCCGCTGGCGGGCCTCTACCGTCATCTCTATGTGGATCCGTGCCCACCGGCCTTGCAGAAC
>DATAJN010000737.1:0-1936 GCA_036262105.1 Ilumatobacteraceae bacterium | reverse complement strand
TCTCCAGGTCGCGAGCATTCATCCCCCTCTTGAGATGCGACCAGGCCCCCCTTGTCGCGTCCTCACCTGACAGTACGGTGCACCTGCCGCGCGGGCCAGAGCCGTACGAGCGATCTCGACCCCTCCCTTGGAGGGGGTGCGAAGGAACTACCCGGAGCGCTCATTCCGGGCGGCGCTCTGTCTCTACAGCGTTTGGCGACGGAGGACCCGTATCGGGTGGCGATCTCAAGGGGTGGTCGCAAAGTTCCTGGTGAGTGGGTCGGTCGTGATCGGCTGATCGTGATCCAGGGAGGTTGTGATGGCCAAGAGGCGATATCGGCGGTTGACAGCGGAGATGCGTCGGGAGATCTGCCGGTTGAAAGCTAAGGGTTGGCCGAACCTGGCGATCGCTCGTCAGATCGGCCAGGCACAAAGCACTGTTCAGTATGTGGTGGCACCGTTCGGTGGGGTGTTCCGTCGCGAGTTGCTCGAGGCGCGCCCGACGGGTCGGTTGACGATCGAGCATCGTGTCGAGATCTACACCGGGATCCAGGCCGGGTTGTCGTTCACCGCGATCGCCGCTCAGCTGGCCAAGTCGGTGTCGACGATTTCTCGTGAGGTCGGCGGACAAGCGGGCCGGGCCGGCTATCAACCGGTGGCCTGTCACCGTCGTGCGCTGCAGCGGGCTCGACGCCCGAAGCCGTGCAAGCTCGAGTTGAACCCGTTGCTGGCGGAACGGGTGATCGGCGATCTGCGAGCGTGGTGGTCACCAACCCAGATCGCTCGCCGGCTACGTGACGAGCACCCTAACGATGAGGCCATGCGCGTGTCCCACGAAACGATCTACAAATCGATCTACGTGCAAGGACGCGGTGAACTACGCCGTGAACTAGCAGCGTGTCTGCGGTCTGGGCGGGCGCAACGACAACCACAATCACGCATCGAACGCCGCGGGCGGATCCCCGATCTGGTCTCGATCTCCCAACGCCCCGCAGAAGCCGACGACCGAGCCGTTCCCGGGCACTGGGAAGGCGATCTGATCATGGGCTCCACCAACCGCTCAGCGATCGGGACCCTCGTCGAACGAGCCACACGATTCGTGATCCTGCTCCACCTCCCTGGCCGCCACGGCCCCGTCGAGGTCCGCGACGCGATGGCCGCCGCCATCCAAGACCTGCCCGCCACCCTGCGACGCTCGATCACCTGGGACCGCGGTGTCGAGATGATCGAGCACAAACAGTTCACCATCGATACCGGCGTCGATGTCTACTTCTGCGACCCACACGCACCATGGCAACGCGGATCCAACGAGAACACCAACGGGCTCCTGCGCCAATACTTCCCCAAAAGCACCAGCCTCGCCCGCTACACCGCAGCCGACCTCCAAGCAGCCGCCGACAGCCTCAACGGACGACCACGCGAAACCCTAAACTGGGCCACACCAACAGAAGCACTCACCCGCTTCCTTGCAACGACCGATTGAAACCGCCGGTCCGCAGTCGCCAAACGCTGCAGTGAGGTAGCCCCTATGCCCGGTTGCGCTACCGCGCTGGAGCGTGCAATCTGGGCGGGTGGACTCGATCAGATCACGGCCTGCGCCGCACGTGAGACGTCCGATTTCCTCATCCCCAACCTGACGGGAGGACTCCCTCATGGCTCTGCCAATCGCACCAGGCAGTTATGGCATCGACAACATTCATTCCCAGATCGGCTTCGCCGTGACTCACCTCGGAATCTCAACCATACGTGGCACGCTCGACCGTTTCGGTGGAGCTCTGCATATCGGTGATGATCTCGCCACCACCGTGGTGGCGGTGGAGGCCGAGGTGGCGTCTTTCAACAGCGGGAACAGCGATCGTGACGAGCAAATGTTGAGTGCTGAGTACCTCGACGCTGCAACGCACCCCCAGATGAGCTTATGTTCGACGTCGATCGTCGAGACCGGCAGCGGCTACAC
>DATAJN010000736.1:0-2379 GCA_036262105.1 Ilumatobacteraceae bacterium | reverse complement strand
CCTCCATGACCGCTGGAGTCATGTCCTAGCCGCTTGGCTCCGACGACTCGAAGCGCAGCGCGGAACAGTCGGTCGATTGCCATCATCGACGACAGTCAGGATCTGGCCGAGTGTGGCTGCCGCCCGTCTCTGGCACCCTGGCTGGCTCAGATCCCGTGGACGAGACGATCGGCCACTTGCGGAGAAATTTCGGGCCGACGGTTTGGTACATGGAGGCCATGGTCGCCCCGTCACGGATGGACGGTCGGGCAGTGCTGTTGGGGGAAGTAGCGGGCGCACTCGTCGGACGTGAACGGCCGGGTGACCAGAGATCGAGCGAGTCGGATCGATGCGGCGGGGTCGAGAGAGAACTTGCGCAGGACTTGGTTGCCGTCTTCGAAGTAGAGGGTGGTGGTTCCGCTGCCGAAGGCAACGCTCGGGACGTCGTCGGGTCGGATGGGTAGGTCGGCGAGAAGGTGGCCTTCGGGGGACCAGACTCGGGCGTTCCCAGCCGACGAGGCGGTGGCGATGAGGCCAGTGGTCGACACGGCGAGGCCTTGCACGCTGCCGTTGTGGGCCTTGACCGTCCAGATCACGGCGTCCTGGGGTCGGTGGGCGTGGGCCAGCTTGGCGAGATCGACGACGATGAGATCACCGATCGTCGTCGTCAAGACCAGTCGCTTGGCGTCCGCCGTGAGCGCGGCCTTGAGGATGAACCCATTGTCGGGTGCATACGTGCCGAGGTCAGCTCCGGTGCTCAGATCGCGCACGTGGGCGTTGTTCGCGTCGCCTGCGAGGATCACGACGATTCCGGGTTGGCCGTCCTCGCGGGAAGGACCGAAGACCCCTCCCCAGAGGGACGTCGCGCCGAGGTCGAGGATGGTGTGTCCCGTCGCTATGTCGAGCACGCGGCTGACGCTGGGCGGCCCCGGCAGTGGTGGAGGCGTGGGGCCTGGCGAGCAGAGGCCCTGGCCGTCGACCAGTGCCGTTGCGCCCGACCGATCGAGTGCCAAGACATTTTCGCAGCGGCCGAGGGCGACAGATCGTCCGGTGCCGAGGTTGAACTCGTGAGCGAGGAAGTTCTGATCGAGCCCCGTCGCTGCGGTCATATCGGCCGAGATGACCGTACCGGCGGGAGCATCCTGGTGGAGATCGCTCAGCACCTCGGTGATGCTGCCGGTGGCCTGGTCGACGCGCTCGATGGCCCCCGTTCCTCCCTTGTACATCGTCACGAGGGCATGGGACTGGCCGGCGTCGACGGCGAACGAACCGACGAAGCCACCCGTCGCGTGGAAGTTCCCGAGTGCCGCTGGCCCCTGGGGTGACAGATCCCACGATCGGAGCTGGCCAGGCACGGCGGACACGAGTCGTGACGAGTCGGGAGAGAACGCCATCCCGTAGGGCTGGTCGGGGGAACCGGCGAGCAGGAGCTCCTGGGTGTACGCCGGTGTGCTGTAGACGCGGATGAGGTTGTCCCCGCCGGCGACAGCGAAGAGCTTGCCGTCGCGACTGAACTCAGGCTGTCCCGGGCTCGGCATCTTCAGTGTGGCTCGCGCTTCGCCAGTCGTGATGTCGAGGATGTCGACGCGGCGACCCTGGAGCGACGCCACCGCGACGAATCCGCCGGCGGGGTCGACGGCCATCGCGGTGTACTGCACGTCGGGTCGGGGGATCCGCCTCTCCGTGCGGATTCCGCCATTGGGCTCGAGGTGAACCACGGTGAGCGTCGGCGTGTCGGGGTCGGCGACGACCAAGCTGTCCGTACCTGGGATGAAACGGAACTCGACGCCCGGGCCGGCCGAGGTCGGCGCGCCGTGCGTCGCGAGGTCCCACAGCATGACGGTGGAGCTGTCTCCGGTGTTCCGCACGGCCGCGAGCCAGCGTCCGCCGGCGTCGTAGGCGAGGCCTTCGTAGGAACCTGCGGGCCCGCTGAGCGTGCCGAGCGATCGGCCGCCGGGAACCTCGAACTGCTCGATGACCGGCTCGTCGGATTCGGTACTGGTGGATTGGGTCGTCGGAGTGTCCGGCGCTTGATAGCCGACGCCGAGCACGCGGCCCGAGGGGTCCAGGGCGAGGGAGTTCCAACTCGGTGCGCGTCTCGTTGTCACCGCTTTCGTCACCGTGCCGGTGACGGGGTTGATGAAGGTGAAGCCCGGGGCATCGGGTCGGTCGACGACGACGATCGAGCCGTCGGTCCGAGCGACGAAGGCCTGGGCACCCACATCGTTGACGGTGGTCACCACGCGGTCGGCTTGTGTCGCGGCCTGCAGCGCCGACACCGCTTCCGGCAGCGGCGTGTGCGTCGTTTGCATGGCTGTCAAGGCGAGCATCACGGCTCGTTCGGGGTCCTCGGCGATGGCCAGCTGGGCCTGGCCCGCCAGGTCTCGAGCCCGGGCCTGG
>DATAJN010000735.1:0-1851 GCA_036262105.1 Ilumatobacteraceae bacterium | reverse complement strand
ATACAGGATCGTCAGATCCGGCAGCCGGAAGCGAACGACAAGTTCCGGGAGTGCGTCGAGCATCTCGCCGAGGCCCGTCACCTCGCGGGATTGCTGCTTCATGGCGTTTGGTGGACCTCGGTCTTGCGAGCAGGCAGAAGGATCTGGGCTTCAATGGACGCTGCGTCGAGCGGCTTCGATAGCAGGAAGCCCTGGGCCTCATCGACCCGTTCGTCACGCAAGTGATCCATCTCGCCGGTCGTCTCGACACCCTCGGCGAGTGTTTTCAACCCAAGGTCCCTTCCGAGCTGGACCAGCGTGCGAATGAGTGCCTTCGATTCCGGAGACGTGGTGATCGCGTGAGTGAACGCCCGGTCGATCTTGAGGCAATCGACCGGGAACTGCTGGAGGTAGGCGAGCGAGGAGTACCCGGTTCCGAAGTCGTCGACGGCGATCCTGACGCCGAGTTCCTTGATGGCCTTCAGCCGCACGGCCGTGTCGGCGGCGTTGCGCATGAGGGCGGTCTCTGTCACCTCGATGATGAGGAATTCGGGTCCGAGCCCGCTGCTTTCGAGGGCGTCGTGGATGTCTTCGACGACGTGGTCGAAATCGAGCTGGCGGCCGGAGACGTTGACCGAGATGTCGAGCGTGTCGCCTCTGGCGTGCCAGTCGGCCATCTGCAGGCAGGCTTCCAGCAGCACCCAACGACCGACCTCCAGGATCTGACCGGTTTGTTCGAGGATCGGGATGAACTCATCGGGCTCGACAACCTCACCGGACTGGCGCTTCCACCGCAGCAGCGCTTCGACGCCGACGAGCGTGAGATCGTCGAGGTTGTAGATCGGCTGATACACCAGCGAGAACTGACTGTTCTCAATCGCCAGACGCAGTTCGAACTCGAGCTCGATTCGGCGACTGATCTCGGTCTGCATCTCCGGATGGAAGATCTCGTACCGGTTCTTGCCGCCTGCCTTCGCCTGATACAGCGCGACGTCGGCGTCTCGCAACAGATCGCCGCCCGTTGCCCGATCTCCGATAGCGATGCCGATGCTGGTGTTGATCGACAGCGGCGATGATGTGTCGTCGAGGTCGAACGGCTGGCGCATCACGTCCAAGAGACGCTCCGCGACCAGCTCCGGTGCGACCTTCAAGGGTGCACCGTCGATCAGCACGACGAATTCGTCGCCGCCCATCCGGCCGATCGTGTCGGCGTCACGCAAGGCACTCGTCAATCGCGCCGCCACGGACACCAGCAAATGGTCGCCAGCCTCATGACCGAGAGTGTCGTTGACGTTCTTGAAGTCATCCAGATCGATGTACAACGCGGCACCGATGGTGCCGTTGCGCCGGTTTCGGGTGAGGAGCTGCTCGATACGGTCCATGATGAGTGACCGGTTGGGCAGCCCGGTCAACGCGTCGTGCAAGGCCTGGTGGCGCAGTTCTCCCGTCCGTTCACAGACCAACCGCAAGGCGCGCACCCGACTGGTGCCCAGCACCAGGACGAGCGCGGCGAGCACGAGACTGGCGCCAACCCCGATCAGCAGAACGGTCAACGCGCCCCGATCCTCGATGATGCTGCTACTGGCCACAGCACCGAAGGTCTCCACCGACCATCCGTTGTTCAGATCAAGCTTCACGCTCGCGGCGCCCTCCACCGCCTCCCCGCTCCTGAACTCTGCATCCGAGTTGGCGTCGCGGAAGCGAAGCGCGACGGCCTTGCCTGGCCGATCCTGCAGCGCATTGCTCAACACAACACTCGGATCGAAACCCAGGCCGACCCATCCGGCGAACGCGGCGCGACGAGCCTCGACGGTCGCCGGTACGTCGCCTCCGGTGTAGAACGGCACCTGAATTGCCAGCGTGGCCCCGAAA
>DATAJN010000734.1:0-4286 GCA_036262105.1 Ilumatobacteraceae bacterium | reverse complement strand
ACGCCTGATGAGCGCCGCGTTGGCATGGGCAACGAAACCTTCGTGCTCGCTCATCGCCACGATCGTGGGGGTCATGCGCGCAAGTGCGTGTTCGTCGGCGCGGGCGACCGCTGTTCGTTTGAGGAACGCATCGGCGGTGATGCCACTGGAGACGTGCGCGAAACCGCCTGTTGGTAAGCTCGCCGGGCAGCCGATGACGAAGTTGGCAGCAGAGAACAGCGTGTTCTGACCGACGAGGATCTCGCCGACGTTGACCAATCGGTCGACCAGCTGTGCCTCGGCCGCAGCGTCGACGGCGACCTGCAGGTGTTCCGGCGCCCAGCGATTGGCCACGTCGGCGGCCTCGCCGAGATCGGCGACGATGACACAGCCGCCGTTCACGCCCAACGCGGCGCGAGCAGCATCGGCACGAACGGGCGGCAGCATGGCCAGTTGGCGCTGCAGTTCGAGGTCGACATCGGCAAGCAATTCGGTCGACGTGGTGACCAGCACGACGGCTGAATCGGTGCCGTGTTCGGCCTCGTTGAGAAGATCGGCCGCGAGGTATCGAGGGTCTGCCGAACGGTCGGCGATCACCAGGCTTTCGGTAGGTCCGAGGATCATCATGGTTGCCACTCCGTACCGCTGCATCTCGACTTGGGCACAGGTCACGGGTGGGCTTCCCGGGCCGACGATCTTGCGAACCTGCGGGATCGATTCCGTACCGAAGCCGAGGGCTGCCACACCAGCCGGGCCGTTGACGCGGAACACGTTGTCGATCCCGAGCTTGCTGCAGACGACCAGCACTGCAGGGTCGATGCGTGCGCCACCGCCTGGCATCGGTGGAACGACGAGCGCGAGCTCGGGCACTCGTGCCACCGTGGCGGGCACACCCAACTGGTAGGCGACGCTCGGGTAGCTGGCCTTGCCACTGGGAACGAAGAGACCGGCCGAGCTGATCGGGGTGATCTTCTCGCCCACCGACAGTCCGGGTTCGCTCTCGAAGCTCCAGTCCACGGCGCGTTGCATCAGTTGGGTGTTGAAGGCGCGCAGATGGGCAATGGCGTCGTCGATCGCCGCGTCGACGTCGGCGGACACTTCTGCATCGGCGAGCTCGTCGTCGGTCACCTTCAGTTGATCGGGCTCGACCACGACGCGATCGAAGTCGCGCAGGGCGCGGCACACGGCCTCGTCGCCATTGGCGTGCACGTCGTCGATGATCCGACCGATGGAGGCCTTCAAGTCGGTGTCGAAGATGGCTTCCAGGCCCCTCGCGCACAGCGTTCGGCGGGCGTCCTCATCCATCGTCGACCAGGTCATCGAACGCAGCACCGACATGAGCGACGAGGGTATCGGGTAGGATCTACCCACGTTCCGCTGAAGCCGCTAGGAGCGTCCCGCCCATGCCCGTCACCGTCGTCGTTGGAGCCCAGTGGGGCGATGAGGGCAAAGCCAAAGTCATCGATCTGCTGGCCAGCGAACACACGCACGTCGTGCGCTACCAGGGCGGGCACAACGCCGGTCACACAGTCGTCGTCGGCAGCGAGCGCTATGCGCTGCAGCTGGTTCCGTCGGGCGTGCTGTACTCGCACATCATCCCGGTGATCGGCAACGGAGTGGTCATCGACATGCCGACGCTGTTCAAGGAGATCGACACCCTGGAAGGCCGCGGTGTGAGTTGCGCCAAGCTGCTCGTCAGCAGCCAGGCGCATCTGATATTCCCCTGGCACCAAGCCCTTGACGCCCTCTACGAGGCTGGTCGAGGTGATGCGCGGATCGGCACGACGCTGAAAGGCATCGGCCCCGCCTACGCCGACAAGGCTCGTCGCGAGGGTGTTCGTGCCGGCGAGGTGCTCGACCTCGTCGGTTTCGCCGCTGCCGTCAAAGAACGCGCTGTCAGTCACAATCACGAAATCGTCGCACTCGGCGGTGAGCCGCTCGATGTCGATGAAGTGGTCGGGCTTTTCGTCGAGTACGGGCGTCGATTGGCGCCGTACGTCACCGACACCGTGCAGCTGTTGCACGACGCACTCGACCGCGACGACCACCTCCTGCTGGAGGGCGCGCAAGCGACGTTCCTCGATCTCGATCACGGCACGTATCCCTTTGTCACCTCGTCGAACCCCACTGCCGGAGGTGCCTGCGTCGGCACCGGCATCGGCCCGCGCTACCTCACCCGCATCGTCGGGATCACCAAGGCTTACACGACGCGGGTCGGCAGCGGACCGTTCCCGACCGAGCTGCTCGACGAGCTCGGCGACAAGCTGGTCGAGATCGGCCACGAGTTCGGCACGGTCACTGGGCGACGACGGCGCACGGGTTGGCTGGATTGTGTGATGTTGCGCAAGGCAGTGCGCATCAACTCGTTGAGCGAGATCGCGCTGACGAAGCTCGACGTGCTCGACACGTTTCCGGAGATCAAGGTGTGCACTGAATACGACCGTGACGGTCGCCCGGTCTACGCGGTGCTCGACGGTTGGTTGTGCGACATCTCAGCGGTGCGCAGTCGTGCGGATCTTCCGGCCAATGCGGCGGCCCTCGTGGCTCTCGTCGAGGGGCAGGTCGGCGTGCCTGTGCGGATCGTCGGCACCGGCCCATCGCGAGACGCCGTGCTGGAGTGGCAGTGATCGATCGATATTCGCTGCCGGAGATGGCAGCAGTATTTTCCGACACCACTCGCTTCGCCCGGTACCTCGAGATCGAACTGCTCGCCACCGAGGCCCACGTCGCGCTCGGCATCGTGCCGGCTGACGACGCTGCAGCCTGTCGCTCACGCGCGCCGGTCACTGACGCGGCGTTCGTCCAGGCCGTCAGCGATCGTGAAGCCATCACCGATCACGATGTCGCCGCCTTCGTCGACGTCGTTCAAGCGGCGATCGGGCAGCCGGCAGGGGCATGGATCCACTACGGGCTGACCTCCAGCGACATCGTCGACACGGCCTGGTGCTGGGCGCTGCGCGATGCCGCCGACTTGTTGATCGACGCGTCGTCAGCGCTGCTGCAAACGGTCATCGATCTGGCCCGCACGCATCGAGACACAGCGATGATCGGGCGCACCCACGGCATCCACGCCGAGCCGACGACGTTCGGCGCCAAGGTCGCGCTCTGGGCCCTGCAGATCAGTCGTGATCGCGAGCGGCTTCGTCACGCTCGCCAAACAATCGCCGTCTGCAAGCTCAGCGGTGCCGTCGGCACGTACTCCAACATCGATCCGTCGGTCGAGGCGTTCGTCGGTCAACGACTCGGATTGGTGCCGGTTCCGGCAACCCAGGTCATCGCTCGTGACCGACACGCCGAGTATCTGTGGACCTGCGCTTCGATCGGCACGACGTTGGAGATGATCGCCGTCGAGTTGCGGCACCTCCAACGCACCGAGGTCGGAGAGGTGCAGGAGGGTTTCAAATCGGGCCAGAAGGGTTCGAGCGCGATGCCTCACAAGCGCAACCCGATCAGTGCCGAGACCATCAGTGGTTTGTCCCGGGTGCTGCGCGGCAACTTGCAGGCCGGAATGCAAGACGTTGCCCTGTGGCATGAGCGGGATATCTCGCACAGCTCGGTCGAGCGGATCATTCTCCCCGACAGTTCTCTGATGGCCTATTACGGAATGCGGCGCATGCAACGACTACTCGCCGGCCTGCAGGTCTTTGCCGATCGGATGCGTTCCAATCTCGATTCCAGCTTCGGATTGGTGTTCAGCCAGCCGGTGCTACTGGCCTTGGTTCACGGTGGACTCGATCGCGATGAGGCGTACAAGATCGTGCAAGACAATGCCGCCAGATCATGGAGCGAAAAGCGACCGTTCCGTGAACTGCTGGAGGCCGATTCGCGAGTTGCCGTGTCGTCGCAGGTGCTCGACGAAGCGTTCGATCTCCATCGTTCTCTTCGCCATGCCGGAGCCGTCTTCGACGCACTCGACGGCGTCGAGGCGCCGTAGAAACGTCGGCGCCTAGACGCCGCGGGAGATGCCGGCGCGCTTGAGAACGGACGCGTCGACGCCGATCTCTCGCCAGGTGGCATAGGAAATGCCCTGGCGGGAGCTGTACGACTTGGCGACGGAGACGAATCCGTTCTCCAGAGCGCTGATGTCGACCTTTTCTCCCATTGACGTCATCTCCGCCTGCAGATCGCGGCGCTCCTGCCGTAGCCGTAGTTCGTTCATGGGATCGGCGGACGCCAACTCTGTATCGATAGCCGCCAATCGGGAACTGATTGATTCACGCGTGCGACGCCGGCCGCGCTTTGGTTTGTTGTTGCGCAATGCTTCGAGATAGCTGCGCACCGCATTCCCTTCGTTGCGGCCTGTTGCC
>DATAJN010000733.1:0-4296 GCA_036262105.1 Ilumatobacteraceae bacterium | reverse complement strand
GCAAAGCGCTGACGGTTGTTGTCTTCGTCGCCGATGGCTTCGACGGTGGGGCGCTGAATGACGAGCATGGGTGTGCCTTTGGATGCTGGTGGGGCTTCGAATTACTTGGAGTAGAGCTCGACGATGAGCGATTCGCGAACCGGTACGTCGATGTGGTCGCGCTGTGGAAGATCGCGGACGGTGACCTGCTTGCCGCCGTCACCGGTCTCGAGCCAGCCGACCACGTTGCGGTCGATGACATCGAGGTTGTGCTGGATCACGATCATCTCGCGAGCCTTCGGAGGCAGGCTGATGACATCGCCCTTGCGAACTCGGTAGCTGGCGATGTTGACTCGCTTGCCGTTGACGTGGATGAGGCCGTGACTGACGAACTGGCGGGCCTGTGGGCGGGTGCTTGCCCAGCCGGCGCGGTACACGACGTTGTCGAGGCGCTGCTCGAGCAGGCGCAGGAGGTTCTCACCCGTCGGGCCCTGCTGGCGGACCGCTTCTTCGTAGGTGTTGCGGAACTGGCGCTCGAGCACTCCGTAGATGTACTTGGCCTTCTGCTTCTCTTGCAGCTGGGCCAAGTACTCGCTGCCGGCATTGCGGCGACGGGTGCGACCATGAGCACCCGGCGGGAACGGGCGTCGCTCGAGAGCCTTGCGACCCTTGTCGTTTTCGAAGATGTTGGTGCCCAGGCGGCGCGAGATGCGCACCTTCGGGCCGGTGTAACGAGCCATCGCGATCAGGTCCTGCGACGCTTCGGCTGACGGCAGCCGTTGTGCGGGACAGGAGTGACATCTTTGATGGAGGTGACCTCGATGCCTGTTTGCTGAATGCTGCGAACCGCGGTGTCGCGACCCGAGCCCGGGCCCTTCACCTGCACCTCGACACGGCGCAGGCCGTGCTCCATCGCAGCGCGGGCAGCCTTCTCTGCGGCCATCTGAGCGGCGAACGGCGTGCTCTTGCGCGATCCCTTGAAGCCGACACCACCAGAGGAGGCCCACGAGATGACGTTGCCCTCGGTGTCGGTGATCGACACGATCGTGTTGTTGAACGAGCTCTTGATGTGAACGACGCCTACGGTGACGTTCTTGCGCTCGCGCTTGCGGGGGCGACGCCCACCTGGCTTCGGCTTGGCCATTACTTCCTCACTGCCTTCTTCTTGTTGGCGACGGTCTTCTTCGGGCCCTTGCGGGTGCGGGCATTGGTGTGCGTGCGCTGGCCACGCACCGGCAGGCCCTTGCGGTGACGCACGCCTTGGTAGCAGCCGATCTCGATCTTGCGCTTGATGTCTTGGGCCACGTCGCGGCGCAGGTCGCCTTCCACGGTGAGGTTGCTGTCGACCCAGGCGCGGATCTTGGTGACCTCTTCGTCGGTCAGGTCGCGAACGCGCTGGTTGGGGTCGAGCTCGGTGTCGGCACAGATCCGCTGGGCGGTGGGCTTGCCGATGCCGAAGATGTAGGTGAGGGCTATCTCCAACCGCTTTTCGCGGGGGATGTCAATGCCGGAAATACGTGCCATGAATGTGCTTGCTCCTCTTGACTCTTCCTCAGCCCTGACGCTGCTTGTGACGCGGGTTTTCGCAGATCACACGAACGCGGCCGTGCCGCCGGATGACCTTGCACTTCTCACAGATTTTCTTGACGCTGGGACGAACCTTCATGGCGACCTTTATTTGTATCGATACGTGATGCGACCGCGCGTGAGGTCGTAAGGAGTGAGCTCAACTTGCACCTTGTCGCCTGGGAGGATTCGGATGTAGTGCATCCGCATCTTTCCCGAGATGTGCGCCAGCACTTTGTGGCTGTTCTCGAGCTCGACCCGGAACATCGCATTCGGGAGAGATTCGAGGATCGTGCCTTCCAGCACGATGGCGTCGTCTTTTGGCTTGGGCAGGGTGGGCCTCTTTCGAACGGTGACGGTAGCTGCCCAATACCTGCTACGCACGCGCGAAGCCGAGCCGGGCCGAAGTGCAATGCTATCGCCCGAGGGCTCCAACGCCAAGCCCCGCCCGCCAACTTTGTCGCTCGCGGCACGCCCAGCGCTGCGCCAGCGACAAAGTCGGAAAATGAGGCGCCTCCGAGGGGTGATCAGGGGAAGAATCGTTCCGATGCCCACATCAACCGCTCGTTGGCGCGCCCTCGCGGCGCTACTCCGGCCCGACGCCTGGCGTTGGACCGGCCTCGGCGCGCTTGTCGCCGCCGGGTCGGGCCTGATCCTCACGGGACCGTTGATCGTGCGGGTGATCGTCGATCGGGCCAGGGCGGGGACCACCACGAGCGACCTGACCGGCCTGGCCCTTCTCTTCCTGATCGTCGCCATCGCGACCCAGCTGATCAACATGGCCGTGGCCTGGGTCGCCACCGTCACGGCGTGGCACACGACGAACGGCATTCGCCTGAGGCTGGCCCGGCACGTGCTCGGTCTCAGCCACGGCTTCCACCGTCTTCACACGCCGGGCGAACTCATCCAGCGCGTCGACGGCGACGTGACGTCGGTGTCCGATTTCATGGGCAGAGTCATTCCCCGCGCCGCCGGAGCGCTGTTCATGATGGTCGGCATGATCGGCGTGCTCGCCGTCGTCGACTGGAGGCTGTCGCTTGGGGCGCTCGCGTACGTCGTCGCCTCGGTCGCCGTGGTCGTGCGCGGGCGTCACCGTGCAGTCGGGGAGTCGTCGGACGAGATGGGCTCCTACGCACGCCTCTACGGAGGCATCGAGGAGCGGCTGACGGCCGCAGAGGACCTGCGCTCCAATGGTGCCGGCGCCCACGCGATGTGGCGATTCGTCGAAGACAGTGCCGACACCCTCGGCAGCGCCGTTCGGCGGGAGAAGGCCTTCTTGCGCATGTGGTGGTCTGTTGACGGCTCGGTTGCTGCCGGGTCGGTCGTATCGCTCATCGCCAGCGCCCTGATGGTGAGCCGCAAGATGATCACGATCGGCGACGCATTCTTGCTCTTCCAGTACGTCCTGCTGCTGGCGCGGCCCTTGGAGGACATGGTCGATCAGCTGGAGACCGTTCAGAAGGCCAATGGGGCAATGGTGCGCGTGATCGACCTCCTGGCCGTCGAACCGGAGATTCGCGACGACGGCACGACGCTGCCGCCCGAGGGACCCTTGAGCGCCGAGTTCCTAGGGGTCGGGTTCGACTATGGCGACGAACAGTCGGTGCTGCAGTCCGTGGATCTGCAGTTCGCAGCCGGCCGTTCGATCGGATTGGTCGGTCGAACCGGAAGCGGCAAGACGACCCTGTCGCGACTCGTTCTACGCCTGGTCGAAGCCACCAGTGGCAGCGTGCTGCTCGGTGGCGTTCCCATCGAGGACATCCCACTCAGCGAACTGCGCCGGCGGGTGGCCCTCGTTCCCCAGGAGGTCGAGTTGTTGAGCGGGACCATCCGCGACAACGTCACGCTCTTCGACGAGACGCCAACCGACGAGGCCGTCGCCTCGGCGCTGCGAAATGCGGGCTTGGGCTCCTTGGCGGACGGCGGCATCCATCGTCGACTCGGCGCCGGAGGCGCAGGGCTGTCGGCCGGCGAAGCTCAACTCCTGGCCCTGGCCAGAGTCTGGCTGCGCAACCCCGACATCGTGGTGCTCGACGAGGCGACAGCCCGTGTCGATCCCGCCACCGAATCGCTCCTCGAGGCCGCCGTCGCCAAGCTCACCAAGGGCCGCACGACGCTGATCATCGCTCACCGGTTGTCGACGCTGCGTCACGTCGACGAGATCGTCGTACTCGAGCACGGGCGCGTCATCGAACACGGCGAACGGGTCGACCTGGCCGACGACATCGACAGCCGCTACCGCAACCTGCTGGAGCTCGCTCTCGACGACGAGGCGGTGACGTCATGAGCGTGTGGCGACTCGGCTGGCGCGTGTCACAGCACGAACCGCGCAGCTTCTGGGGCGGCTACCTGCTGTTCGTGTTGTTCTTCACGTTCCCCGTGCTGAGTGGATGGCTGCTCGGGCGGGGCTTCAACGCGCTCTCGACAGGGCACAACACCCGCGTCTTCTGGATCGGGGGAGCATTGATCCTGTGCGAGGTCGCACGGATGAGCGCGATCCATCTCGGCTCGCTGATGTGGACACGGGCCTGGGTGCACATGCAGTCGCTGCTGCGCGCCAACCTGCTCACCGCCCAGGTGGCCAGCGGTGGGCCGGAGGCCGGGCAGCCTGTGGGTTCGGCCGGCGAGGCCATCACCCACTTCCGTGACGACGTCGAGGACGTCACGATGTTCATCGACGGCTTCGTCGACATCTCCGCCGGAGTTGTCTTCACCGCCCTTGCCGGGCTCGTGCTCGGGAGTGTCGATGGC
>DATAJN010000732.1:0-6246 GCA_036262105.1 Ilumatobacteraceae bacterium | reverse complement strand
CAACGAGCCGGCCGGCATCACCGCGGCAACGATCTCGTCGGCGGTCGGATCGCGATCTTCGGCCCAGCGATGGCTGCCCGGGACGAGCGAGGTGGCGCCGTTCTCCGCAGTGAAATCGGTCAGCGCCCACATGGTCGGCATCAGCATCGGCGGGCACGGATGACGGAAGGGATAGAGATCTCCGTCGCGGTGCAGCTCTTGCGCCTTGGCACCCGGCAGCAGATGCATGATGCCCGAGTAGTTGAGCTGATAGCGGACGCAGTGCGGCTGCAGCACTGCGTCGGCGAGCGCCATCACCACCGGATGAACAGCCATCTCTCGGGCTGCTGTCGAACGCCGCAGCAAGCCGCCGAGCCGCTTGGTGCGGTCGCCGAGGAAGTCGGTGTGCCCAGTGGGCGCCGCTTCGATGTCGGCGCTCAGTTCGGTTAGGGCACGGTCAGTCAGGTCGGGTGCGAGTTGTTCGATGATCACGTAACCGTCTTCGAGCAGAGCTCTCGCGACCGCGTCCACCGGAACAT
The DNA here is from genome assembly GCA_036262105.1 of Ilumatobacteraceae bacterium. GTDB lineage: Bacteria > Actinomycetota > Acidimicrobiia > Acidimicrobiales > Ilumatobacteraceae > JAENVT01. Next base: position 5,728 of record DATAJN010000732.1, on the reverse strand, counting down.
CCACACCGACGACAGACATATCTCGACACTAGTAAGTCGTGTCAGGCACCGGCGGCGTCATAGGCACGTCGATACGACGCCGCCAAGCTGTCGACGGTCTCGTGGGCGTTGAGGCCGCTCGGGTTGGGCAGCACCCACAGCTCCGCGCCGCCACACGGCCGGTCCTGGAGACCCTGGGCCGACTTGGGTGTGGCGAACGCCTGCCGGTATGCCGTCAGGCCGAGCACGGCGACAACTTTCGGCTTCCACTGGCGCACCTTTGCCTCGAGGGCCACGGCTCCAGCGCGCAGTTCGTCGAGGCTCAACTCGTCGGCACGGGCGCTCGCTGTCGGAACGATGTTGGTGATGCCGAGCCCGAGCCCGAGCACCAGCTCGCGATCTTCTGCGCTCATGCCATCGCTGACATCGACAAGCCGCGGCGTGATGCCGGCTGCGTGCAGCGCCGGCCAGAACCGGTTGCCGCGACGGGCGAAGTGAGCGTTGACGGCAGCAGTCCAGAGCCCCGGGTTGATCCCAACGAACAGCAATCGGACATGATCGTCGATCAAGTCGTCGACCCCTGCGCCATCGAATGCCGCGAGCTCCGCTCGGCTGAACTTCACTCTGCCAGACTGCCCGAGCATGATCGACACCAGCAACTACATCCGATTCGAGCGTGTTGATTCCTTCGAACACATCCAACACGGTCTCCTCGCTCGTCTGCATGGGGAGCAACTGCGGATCGAGTTGGTCGACGTCGACATGGTTCGGGTCAAGATCAGCCGCGGTGGTGCGTTCGACGAGTCCCCCACGTTCGCCGTCTGCGTCGACCCACTTGTGGATCGAGTCGACTTCGCCGTCGACCAGGCGGCCGAGGTCGTACGGCTGCGGACATCAGCGATGGTCGTATCGCTCTGGCTCGAGCCGTTCCGCCTCGATGTGCACCGCACCGACGGCACTCCGGTCGTCGAGGCCGCAGCTGATCTCGCCGGCAACTACTGGACGTACGCGACGTTGAACGACGCCTTCACGGTCCGGCGTCGATGTCAGCCTGAGGACGCGATCTACGGACTCGGCGAGAAGTCCGGGCACCAGAACCGCCGGGGGCGAGACTTCACACTCTGGAACACCGACATCTTCGACCCGGAGCGAACCAAGGAGTTCACCGCCGGTCGACCGTCCGAGGATCTGCGTTCGGAGCGCACGAGCATCGAGTTCGATCCCTACTACATCTCGATTCCGTTCTTCTACCACCAGTCATATCCGGACGGGTCGATGATCGGATCGTTCGTCGACAACGGCTACCGCGGGGAGTACGACTTCACCGCACGCGACGAGTACCGCATCCACTTCGCCGGTGGCCAGTACACCGAGTACATCTTCGCCGGACCGCAGATGCCCGACATCCTGACGCGCTACACCCACCTCACCGGGCGCATAGCAATCCCGCCGATGTGGTCGCTCGGTTATCACCAGTGCCGCTGGGCGAAGTACACCCAGATCGCAATCGAGCAACTGGCGCAGCGCCATCGCGACCGCGAGATTCCGTGCGACACCCTGTGGCTCGATATCGAGTACATGGACGGGTACCGAGTGTTCACGTGGAACACCGAGGCGTTCCCCGACGTGCCGGGCATGCTGGCACGGCTGGGCCAACAGGGATTCGGTGTCATCACCATCATCGACCCGGGCGTGAAGTACGACCCTGGCTACTGGGTGTTCGACCAGGCGCTCGAGCGGAACGTGCTCTGCAAGACCGACGGTGGAGACGTCTACATCGGCCAGGTGTGGCCCGGCAACACAGCATTTCCTGACTTCGTCACTGAAGAGGCGAGGTCGTGGTGGGGGGAGTTGAACGCCGCCCACGTGCAGTCCGGTCTGGTGGGGATCTGGAACGACATGAACGAGCCCGCCACGGGAGTGATCCCACCCGACGCAATGCGCTTCGGCGGCGGCCAGTATCCCCACGAACGCTTCCACAACCAGTACGCACTGCTGATGGCCATGGGCACAACAGCCGGGCTTCTCCACGCCATGCCCGACAAGCGCACGTTCGTGCTCTCGCGCGCCGGGTTCTCCGGCATCCAGCGCTACGCCGCGAACTGGATGGGTGACAACCTGGCGAACTGGGACCACCTGTGGCTGAGCGTGCCGATGGCCACCGGCTTGGGGATCTCCGGCCAAGCGTTCGTCGGCGCCGACATCGGCGGTTTCGAAGGCGACACCAACGCCGAACTGTTCCTGCGCTGGATGCAGTACGCCACCCTGACGCCCTTCTGTCGCAACCACTCCGCCATTGGTTGGGTCGATCAGTACGCCTGGTCGTGGGGCGAGGTCGTCGAAGACCTCGTACGCGACGCGATCCGGTTGCGCTACCGGCTGCTGCCCTACATCTACACGTCGTTCGTGACCTCGTCCGAGACGGGCGCACCCGTGCAGCGGCCGCTGATCTTCGACCATCAGCACGATCACGTCGTCCGCGATCTCGACGATGAGTACCTGCTCGGGCCCGATCTGCTGGTGGCTCCTGCGCTCAGGTCGGGGCTCACCGCCAGACAGGTCTATCTCCCCGACGGCACCTGGTACGCCTGGCACACCGACGAGGTCGTGATCGGCCCTCGATACGTCAGAGCCGACCTCACCATGGATCGCATTCCCCTCTACGCTCGCGGTGGCGCGGTGATTCCGATGTGGACCACAGCCCCACCCTCCACCGCGGGATACCAACCGACTGCCATCGAGCTGCACGTCTTCGTTCCGGCCGCCGATGGCACCTACCGCTCGGCCCTGCAGGAAGACGATGGAATCACCTTTGCGGCGAACGGCGGTGCGCGCTTGCGAACGACGTTCGAGGTGACCCGTGTTGGCCAGCAGATCACTGTGCGCTCCGAGATCGACGGCGACGGCTATCCCACGTTCGTCCGTCGCCAGTTCGATCTCGTCATCCACGGCACAGTTGCCGGCGTCGTCATCGTCGATGGAACGCAGCGGACGTTCGAGGGCGCTCGCTTCGGGCTGGCGAACGACGGCAAGGCATTCACCATCGAGTTCCAAGCCATCTGAGCCGAACTTGAACTGCCCTCGCGTTACGTTGGGGGCATGGAAGAATCAGATAAGCGCACGTCCCCACAGGTCAGCGAGAGCGAAGGTTTGGAGGACTGGCGTGTGCTTCTCCGCACGCTGCAGTCGACCTTCACGACCGGCTCGATGGCGAAGGGCATCGAGTTCGCAGACCGCATCGTCTCCGCGGCCAACCAAGCCAACCACCATCCCGACCTGACGATCACGTATCCACGCGTCCACGTGCTGCTCTCCACCCACGACGCCGATGGCCTCACCACCCGCGATGTCGATCTGGCGCGCACGATCTCAGCGATCGCTGCCGAGCTCGGAATCGACGCAGAGCCGACCACCGTCACCCAACTCGAGATCGCGATCGACGCCCTCGACATCCAAGCCGTCAAGCCGTTCTGGGAGGCGGTGCTGGGCTACGAGCCTCATCTCGACGACGACAGCGTCGACCCGTACGGCCGGGGCCCAGCGTTCTGGTTCCAGCAGATGGATTCGCCGCGCCCGCAACGCAACCGCATTCACATCGACGTCACCGTCCCACACGACGTCGCCCAACAGCGCATAGCCGCGGCGCTCGCGGCCGGTGGCACGCTTGTCTCCGACAGAGCCGCCCCCGCGTTCTGGGTGCTCGCCGACACCGAGGGCAACGAGGCCTGCATCTGCACCTGGCAAGGCCGGGACTGATCCCTGCTGCATGGGCGCGAAACCGGAAGACGTGGTTCCGAAAGTGCGCCCATGCAGCAGGGATCGACGGGCTGAGTGAGGTGATCGGTGTGATCAGCGGGTCACGGTGACGCGCATGAAGGTGGCCGGGATCACGGTGCGGCCCTTCGAGGTGCTCGTGTTCTGAGTTGCGAACAGAGACTCCAGTTCCGCTTGGAGATCGGCGGCGCGACCGCTCGCTCCGGCCGCATCGAACGCGTTCATGGTCGGCCCGTAGTACTGCCGGAACACGCTGACCAAGTCCTTCGGCTCGCCGGCGAAGTCGAACACGTAGGTGTCGCGCTCGCACGAGATGCTCTCTTGCTTCGCTCCTGCAGCGTTGAACCGCTCGCGGATGTGGTCCTCGACCCCCCAAGTCATCGGGCTGACGAAACCTTCCGGAGGCGGCGGCGAGTACGACCCGCTGATCCGCAGGATCTGGGCGACGAGGGTTGGATCACCCGGGATCCAGTTGCCCATCACGATGCGGCCACCTGGGCGGACCACCCGAACCATTTCGCTCGCCGTATCGAACGGCCGCGGCGCAAACATTGCACCGAAGATGCTGACGAGGAGGTGGAACGACTCGTCTTCGACACCGACGAGGTTCGACGCGTCGCCTTCCTCGAACGTGCAGTTGCTGAGGCCGAGTTGCTGGGCGCGGGCGTTGCCGGCGGCGACGAGGTTGCTGGCGATGTCGATGCCGCGGACGTTCGCACCGCAGAGCGCGGCAGGGATGGCGGTGGTGCCGTCGCCGCAACCGAGGTCGAGCACGTCGAGGCCCGGGTTGATACCGATGCGCTTCACGAGTGACTCGCCACTCGTGCGCATGCTCGCGGCGATTCGGGTGAAGTCGCCCTTTTCCCAGAGCGCCTTGTTGGGGTTGGTGATCGTGGTCATGTCTGTTCCTGTTCTGTGAGGTGATTTGTCTCAGAACGGAGCGTGCACGGCGCACCCCGCAAGGCCCTTGCAGGCGGGTGCCATCGTCGCCGGCAGCTTCTGCAAGCGTTCTGCAAGGAACTTTGCAAGACTTGAGCTCCGTGGCGAGGAAGCTGGACGTTCGCGTGTTGGGCAACGTTGAGGTGCGCCGCGGCACGGAGCCGGTGGCGATCGGTGGCCCCAAGCCACGGTTGCTGCTGGCGATGCTCGTGGAGGCTCACGGCGGAGTGGTCGCCACCGATCGGCTCTGTGAGGAGCTGTGGGGCTCCGAGCAACCAGCAGATCCAGGCGCCGTGCTGCAGAGCAACGTGTCGCGCTTGCGAAGGGTGCTCGAGCCCGAGGCGCGCATCGTTGCCCGGCCGCCCGGCTACGCACTCGAGTTGGACGAGCTCGACGTGGATGCGTGGCGGTTCGAGTCGCTGTGCCGTCAGGCGCGTGCCGCGGCAGGGCCGGCTGCGGCCGTCGCGACCTATGAGCACGCGTTGGCAAGCTGCATCGGATCACCGTTCGCCGAGTTCGCCGATCGCGAGTGGGCCCGCGCCGATGTGACCCGGTTGGAAGAAACGCGCGCTACCGCTCGCGAGGAGTGCCTCTCGCTGCGCCTCGACCTTGGCGAGGACCGCACACTCGTCGCCGAACTCGAGGCACTGGTGTCGGAGCACCCGTTGCGCGAACGGCCGTGGCTGCTGCTCGCCATGGCGTTGCACCGCAGCGGACGATCGGCGGATGCACTGCGGCGCATCAGCGCCTTCCGGTCGATCTTGCGCGACGAACTGGGTTTGGACCCGCCCGTGGCGATCCGCGCGCTGGAGAGCAGGATCCTCGAATCCGATCCGGCGCTACTGGGCGGGCCACAGCCACTCTCGCGCCGGCGTTCGCGAATCCCGCCCGTCGAGGTCACGCCGCTCGTCGGCCGCAGCACCGACTTGGCCGGCATCACCACGCGGCTCGGCGAACAATGCCTCACCACCCTCGTCGGCCCAGGCGGCGTCGGCAAGACTCGGCTGGCGATGCGGGTCGCCGCGGACGTATGGGA
>DATAJN010000731.1:0-1837 GCA_036262105.1 Ilumatobacteraceae bacterium | reverse complement strand
TACGCGGAGCTTGACGAACTCGCCGGTGAGATCCGCGATTTCGTCGTCCAAGCAGTCGCAGAGACCGGCGGCCACCTCGGGTCGAACCTCGGCGCCGTCGAGCTGACACTCGCACTGCATCGCGTCTTCGACTCCCCCGTCGACGCCATCCTGTGGGATACCGGCCACCAGGCGTACATCCACAAGATCGTCACCGGTCGGCAGAATCGATTCGACCAGCTTCGTCAAGCCGGTGGGCTCTCCGGCTACCCGAGCCGCGAGGAAAGTGTTCACGACCTCGTCGAGAACAGTCACGCCTCTACGATCTTGTCGTACGCCTACGGTCTGGCGGTTGCACGCGATGCCGGAACCGATCCTCGCCGGCACATCGTGGCGGTCATCGGGGATGGCTCGATGACGGGGGGCATGGCATACGAAGCGCTGAACAACATCGGCCATTCCAGCCAGCGCGTGATCATCATCCTCAACGACAACGGCCGCAGCTACGCCCCGACGATCTCCAACCTCACCGCAAGCCCGACCCCGCTCGATCGGTCCATGGCCGACCATCCCAGCCTGCCGGCTCGCATCACCGACCGGCTGTCGCACAGCCTCACCAACATCCGCCTCAACCCGGTGTACGTGAAGCGGCAACGCAAGCTCGAACAGTTCCTGCGCGAGCTCCCCTACGTCGGGCCGCAAGCCGAGAAGGGTGTCGAAGCCTTCAAGGCCGCCGTGCGCGAGTTCCTCCAGCCGCCGTCGTTCTTCGAGGCACTCGGTGTTCGTTACGTCGGCCCGATCGACGGCCACGACATCGAGGAGTTGGAACGCACCTTCCTGAACGCAGTCGAGCTGTCTGCTGAGGGCCCGATCCTGGTGCACGTGCTGACCCAGAAAGGCCGGGGCTATCCACCCGCTGAGGACGACGACGAGAAGCACCTGCACGACGCGCCGGTGTTCGATCCGGCGATCGGGCCGCCGCCGGCCATCCCCGCGGGCTACACGCAGGCGTTTGCAGAAGGGATCATCAAGGAGGCCGAGGCCGATCCGCGCGTGGTTGCGATCACCGCGGCCATGCCTGGCCCGACTGGTCTGATCCCGTTCGAGAATCGGTTCCCGCAACGGTTCTTCGACGTCGGCATCGCCGAGCAGCACGCGGTCACGGGCGCCGCCGGAATGGCGATGGGCGGCCTTAGGCCCGTCGTGGCCATTTACAGCACCTTCCTGAATCGAGCGTGGGACCAGATCGTCTACGACGTTGCACTGCATCGTCTTCACGTCGTGTTCTGCATCGACCGAGCGGGCATCACCGGCGACAACGGGCCGAGTCATCACGGCGTGTTCGACCTGGCTCTGCTCTCAAAGGTGCCGGGCATGCGCGTGCTCGCTCCATCGAGCGCCCAAGAGCTGCAGGTCATGCTGCATGACGCGCTCCAACTAGTGGATGACGGCCCGGTGGCGATTCGCTATCCCAACGGCACCGCTCCTCAGGTCGGCGAGCACGAGGTCGGGCAAGGCTTTGCCGCCAACCAACTGCGACGTGGCGACGGGTCGGTCTGCATCTTGGCCATCGGCAAATTGGTGACGTTCGCCAAGCAGGCTGCGGTCGCGTTGGCAGGGCAGGGTATCGACGCAACGCTGTGGGATGTTCGGTCCTGCGCGCCTCTTGACCCCGCGATGATCACCGATGCCGCAGCCCATCGAATCATCGTCACATGCGAAGACGGCATCCGCGACGGGGGCATCGGCATGACCATTGCCGATCAGGTGAACGAGATCGCCCCCGACGTGTGTGTGGAGATGCTCGGCCTACCGTGCAGATTCATCCAACAAGGCAAACCTGACCGCATCCTGGCTC
>DATAJN010000730.1:0-2896 GCA_036262105.1 Ilumatobacteraceae bacterium | reverse complement strand
GACCGACAACCGCGGTACGGCGAAGCCATCCTTGCGCACCCGCCAGATGTGGATGCAGATGGTCAGCACGACGAGCAACGGGAGCACAGCGACATGGAGGGCGTAGAAGCGCAGGAGCGTCGCTTGGCCGAGCGTGTCGCCACCGATCAGCAGCTTCGTGAGACTGTGGCCGAGGAACGGGACGTACTGCACGAGGTTCGTGCCCACGGTGACCGCCCAGTAGCTGAGCTGATCCCAAGGCAGCAGGTACCCGGTGAACGAGAGGAGGAGGGTCAACAGCAAGAGGACGACGCCGATCACCCAGTTGAACTCGCGAGGCTTCTTGTAGGCCCCCGCGAAGAAGGTGCGCACCATGTGGAGGAACACGGCCAGCACCATGAGATGGGCCGACCAGCGGTGCACGTTGCGCACGAGCTGCCCGAAGCCGACGCCGGTGCGGAGGTGCTGCATGTCTCCGTACGCCGAGCCCACCGCGGGCGTGTAGAAGAACATCAAGTACACGCCGGTGAGCACGAGGATGAAGAACAGCACCGTGACGATGAACCCCAACCGGAACGAGTACCGAATCTTCAGCACTCGCGCCGGGATCTTCACCGGGTAGAGGTGGAGGAAGAAGTTGGAGAACGACTGCAACGCCCGGCCGCGTGGAGTGTCGAGGTTCGGGTGACGGAACAACGATCGCCACGCGTTGCTGCGCTCTATTCGCGCCGCGATCCCGGCGCCGGGCGCGAAGGCCTCGCCCGGTTCGAGGGCGTCGCGGGTTGGGGTCTCGGAGCCGTCGGAGCCGTCGCCGGGAGCCGCAGGCTTCTGGACGTCAGTCACTGGGTCAACTCCTTCGCGTGCACCATCGACAACGCCCCGGGCGGGCACCGGTTGACGCAGAGCCCACAGCGAATGCATGTGTCCTCGTCGAGCAGCAGCACGCTCTGCGCCTCGGTTCCGAGGTCGGCAAGGTCGGCGCGAGCGATCGTGATGCAGTTCGGTGGGCAGACATCGACACAGAGCCCGCACAGGATGCAAAGGCTTGGATCGAGCATGACGTTGTCGAAGCACCGTAGGCAGCGCAGCGACTCGAGCCAGGCATCGTGCGCACCGTAGCCGACCTCGACTTCGGTGAAACCGATCCGGCGATCGCTGGGCGTAGCCGGAATCGTCTGGCGGGCGATTGCGTCGTAGCCGGTGGAGAGGCGACGGAACCCGACGCGACGGCTCAACTCGATCCGGACCGACTGGTCGGGAGGAGCGCTCGCCCCCGAGTGGATCGAGGCCGCAGCACGCTGCCCGTCGGCGATGGCGTCAATCAGGTTGCGCGGGCCGTGGGCGACGTCGCCGCCGGCCCAGATACGCGGGTGAGATGTTCGGAGCGTGGCCGGGTCGGTCTTGACGCCACCACGGTTCTGCTCCAGGTCGGTGCCGACGAGCGCCTCCAGATCGGCTGTTTGACCGACAGCGAGGATGACCGTATCGGCGGCGAGCACTGCCTCGGTGCCCGGCTTGAAGGTCGGGCTGAACCGATGCTCGGCATCGAACACGGACTCCACGTCAATGGTCTCGAGGCCGGTGACCCGGCCGCCTTCGCCGACGAAGCGGTGCGGTCCCTTGCGGTAGAGGATGGTGATTCCCTCGGCCTCGGCCTCGGCGATCTCCTCTGGGTCAGCCGGAATCTCGTCGGGGGACTCCAGAGCGATGACGGTGACGTGAAGGACACCGGCTCGCACCGCGGCGCGTGCGACATCGAGGGTGGTGACCATGCCCCGGCGGGCGTCATCGACCGTGCCGTCCACCTGCGCCAGTGTCGAGTCCGGTGTCGTCTCCGCCCCGCCGGCGGCCAGGCGCAGGGCGGTGCGGGCGGCGTCGAAGGCGACGTTCCCGCCACCCACCACAACGAGCCGCTGGCCGATGTAGGCACGGAAGCCCTGGTTGACGTTGAGAAGGAACTCGACCGCGCGCATGACGCCGTCGAGTTGGTTGCCGGGGAGGTCGAGACCCCGCCCCCGACCTGTGCCGATCGCCAGGAACAGTGACTCGTGGCGCGACAGCAACTCCTCGAGCGTCGCATCGCGGCCAACCCGGAAGTTCAGCTCGACATCGATTCCGAGCTCGAGGATCGCGTCGATCTCGCGTGAGATGAGCCCTCGGGCGAGGCGATACTCGGGGATGCCCAAGACCATCATCCCGCCGAGTCGGTCGGCGGCCTCGTAGACGGTGACGGGATGACCGAGACGACGAAGCTCGTACGCGGCGCTGAGTCCGGCAGGCCCGCCGCCGACAACGCCGACCGAGCCGAGAGTCGCAGGAGGTACGGGCCCGTGGGCCTCGTGCCAGAGGGTGCTCGCAGCGAAGCTCTCCACGCCGAAGCTCTCGGTCACGAACCGCTTCAAGGCCCGGATGGCCACCGGCGCGTCGACCGTGCCTCGCCGGCAGGCCGTTTCACACGGAGCCGCGCAGACACGACCACAGATCGAGGCGAACGGGTTTGGGGCGCGGGCGATGAGGTAGGCGTCGCGGTGGCGGCCCTCGGCGATCGCCGTGACGTAGGCACCAGCGTCGGTGTGCACCGGGCAAGCGGCACGGCACGGTTCGTTGTCCCACATCCACTTCGCGTCCGGGACCGTCGGGCCAGGCACTCAGATCAGCTTCCGGTCCTGCAGACGGCGCAGCAGCCACGCCAGCACGATCACGACGAGAAAGAACAAGGCCGTTGCGAGATACTCGCGAGGAGTGCGCCGCAGACCCAAAGCGTTGGTCAGAATCCGGTCTGCCCCGAACACAGCACCACCGATGCCGACGACGAGGATGGCCAAACCCGAGGCGATCGCACGGAGCCAACCGATCTCCGCGGAAGAACTCGACGGGGCAACGTCTGCGGATGGTTCGGTATCGCTCATGTCACGGT
>DATAJN010000729.1:0-2828 GCA_036262105.1 Ilumatobacteraceae bacterium | reverse complement strand
CTCCTGCACGGTGCCGGGGTAGAACACGGGCAGGTGCAAGGCAACAAGCGTCGGGTCGCTTCGCGAAGGAAGCGTCGACGACTTTGCGGCCGCATCGTCGCCGACGAGCAGCACGACTCCACCCTTGCGTGCCGTGCCGCCGAAACTGCCGTGGCGGATGGCGTCGCCGGCGCGATCAAGCCCTGGAGACTTGCCGTACCAAAGTGCGGCGACACCTTCGTACTTGGGACGGGCATAGGTCTGAGCCACCTGCGATCCGAAGACCGACGTCGCCGCGAGCTCTTCGTTGAGGCCGGGCACGTGGACGATGTTCAACTCGTCGAGCAACTTGCGCTGGCTTTGGAGCTCACGGTCGTAGCCACCGAGCGGCGATCCCTGGTAACCGGAGATGAAAGCGGCTGTGTTCCAGCCCTTGGTGCGATCTGCGCGCATCAAGTCGATCGGGAGACGCACGAGGGCCTGGATGCCCGTCGCCAGGATCTGTCGCGGCGCGGCCTCATACCGTTGTTGCAGTGAGAACTGCTCCGTGCTCGAATCCGTGAAAGACATCGTGACCCCCTGGTGGAAGAGAAAATCTACTGGCGCGCCAGGTCCATGGCGTGCCAGACACGCTGCGGTGTCGCCGGCCCGTCGAGGTGGCGAACGCCGAACGGCGCGAGTGCATCGATGACTGCGTTCAACACCGCTGGGATCGAGCCGATGGTTCCCGACTCGCCGGCGCCCTTGGCCCCGAGCGGGTTCACCCAGGTCGGCGTCTCCATGTGCACCAGCTCGTAACTCGGCAGTTCCGCGGCGGAGATCACCGGATAGTCGGCGAAGTTCGAGGTGACCGGATTGCCGTCGTCGTCGTATTGCATCCACTCCATCAACGCCTGAGCCACACCCTGGCCGATCCCGCCATGGATCTGCCCGTCGACGATCAGCGGATTGAGAAGGGTTCCAGCATCGTCGACGGCAATGACGCGTCGCACGACCACCTTGCCGGTCTCGGTGTCGACGTCCACGACCGCGACATGCGCGCCGAACGGAAACGTCGGCTGCGCAGCTTTGAAGTCGCTGAGCCCGACCAAGGGCTCACCATCGGACCGGGCGACATCCGCCCAAGTGACCGCGGGTACCGACGACCCGGCGACGTGAAAGGTGCCCAAGTCGGCGTCGAGCACCACATCATCCACCGCCGCCTCCAACAGGTTCGCGGCGCGCTCACGAGCCGCATCGGAGAGCTTGCCAGCCGCGACCACGAGCGACGACCCGGCGACCTGCACCGACCGTGATCCGACCGTCAACCCACCAAAGGGCACCTCGTCGGTATCGCCGTGCACGACCTCGACTTGGTCCATCGGCACGCCGAGGCGATCGGCGATGATCATCTTCCACGTCGTGACATGACCCTGCCCGTACGGCGTGGCACCGGTGAAGACACGCATCCGGCCGTCTGCCAGAAGGTGCACCGCACCGTATTCCGTCGGTGCCGCGGCCGACGTGATCTCGACATAAGCGGCCAGACCGATACCGGTGAGCATCGTCGAGCCGGCAGCGCGTTGCTCAGCCTGCGTCGCCCGCAACGCTGGGTAGTCGGCAGCGTCGAGAACGCGACGCATCGCCTCGCCGTAGTCGCCGACGTCGTAGACGGTGCCGATTCCAGTGGTGTACGGCTCGATGAACTTGGGGATGAAGTTGCGCCTGCGCACTTCGGCCGGATCCATGCCGATCTCGGCGGCGAAGTAGTCGATTGCCCGCTCGATCGCCAGCGCAGCTTCGGGCCGGCCAGCCCCGCGGTATGCCGTGACCGACATCTTGTTGGTCGCTACGGACACGCCACGGAAGCCACAGTTGGCGATGTCGTACACACCAGGCACCATCCGCTGAGTCATCATCGGCAGGTAAGCACCCATCAACGGATATGCACCGGCGTCTTGCAGCACGTCGACCTGATACGCAGTGACGCGGCCGTCGCGGCTGCCACCGATCTTCAGATCCATTCGCTGACCGCGACCCTGCGGGAGGGCCTGCATCGACTCCGTGCGTGTCTCGGTGTAGCGCACCGGCTTGCCCACCTGTCTCGACAACCAACCGAGCGCCAACTCCTCGCCGATGGTGCGTGACTTCACACCGAAACCCCCACCGACATCGGGTACCACCACGCGAACTCGTGACGGCGGAAGGTCGTACAACTTGGCGAGGATGTCGCGGGTGGGGTGGGCGCCCTGGCACGCCGAGTAGTGCACCAACCGATCACCTTCCGGGCCGGGCTCCCAATAGGCGAGACCGCTGCGCGGCTCGATGGGTGAACCGGCGATCCGCTGGTTCATGACGCGCAGTTCGAGCACGACCTCGCACTCACCGAAGTCGGCCTGCTGCTCCGACGTGAAGGTCGCATAGGTGTTGGTGCCGAGGGCTTGATGCACAAGCGTTGCGTCGCTCAGCGCGTCGTCGAGATCGACGACGGCGGGCAGCGGCTCGATGTCGACGTAGACCAGGGCGCCGGCGTCGACGGCAGTGTGCCGGTCGACGGCGACCACGGCGACAACCGGCTCGCCGACGAAGCGCACCGTTGCCTTGGCGATGAGCGGACGTTCGCTGCCTGTCTTGAGGATCGGCTGCACGTGCGGAAAGGGTGGCAAGTCGAGATCCTCGCCGGTGAACACTCCGAGCACACCGGGAACCTTCTGGGCATCGTCGATCTCGTACGAGAGGATCCGGCCATGTGCGTATTCGCTGCGCACGAAATGCACCCACGCCGCGTCGACCGGAACATCTTCGACATACGTCCCGCCGGCGGTGAGCATGCGCGGGTCTTCGACGCGTTGCACGCGATTGCCGAGAAT
>DATAJN010000728.1:0-2953 GCA_036262105.1 Ilumatobacteraceae bacterium | reverse complement strand
CCGCGTGATGGTGTGGTCGGGTGGTTCCGAACCTGCCTCGCAGATCAACCCGGCAGCGATTGCAGCAATGGCCGAAGTCGGCATCGACATCACCGAGGAGTTTCCGAAGCCCTGGACCGACGAAGTCGTCCGCGCAGCCGACGTCGTGATCACGATGGGGTGCGGCGACGCTTGTCCCCTCTATCCAGGCAAGCGTTACGAGGACTGGGAGCTCGCCGACCCTGCGGGGCAAGACGTCGCCGCAGTCCGCCCCATCCGCGACGAGATCCGTGCCAGAGTCGAACTCCTCTTGGCATCGTTGGTGCTCACCGCGTCGTAGCGAAGAACCGGCGGCGGGCCCAGAGCGCCACATAGACCAGACCGACCAGGGCCGGCACTTCGATCAGCGGGCCGACCACCCCGGCAAGCGCTTCGCCCGACGTGACACCGAAGACGCCGATCGCCACCGCAATCGCCAGCTCGAAGTTGTTGCTCGCCGCAGTGAACGCGAGCGTCGTGGTGCGTTGGTAGGTGAACCCCATCCGTCGACCAAGGAAGAAAGCGCTGAACCACATGATCGCGAAGAACGCCAACAGCGGTAGCGCGATTCGGGCCACGTCCCACGGGCGCTCGGAGATGGTGTGGCCCTGGAGGGCGAACAGCACCACGACGGTGAAGAGGAGACCGTAGAGAGCGATCGGGCCGATGCGTGGCAGGAAGCGATCCTCATACCATTCGGTACCCTTTGCTCGCTCACCGTAGGTACGCGTCAGGAACCCCGCAACCAACGGAACGCCCAGGAAGACCAACACGACCTTGGCGATCTCCCAGATGGTCACGTTCAGATGAGCGGTTTCGAGGCCGAGCCAGCTCGGAAGCACCTCGAGGTAGAACCAGCCCAGCAGCGCGTAAGCGACGACCTGGATGATCGCGTCGATCGCCACCAGAACGGCAGCGAGCTCGCTGTCGCCGCCGGCGAGATCGTTCCAGATCAGCACCATCGCGATGCAGGGCGCCAACCCGACGATGATCAGTCCGGTGCGGTACTCGGGAAGGTCGGGAAGCAACAGCCATGCGAGCGTGAACATCACGATCGGGCCGATCACCCAGTTGAAGAGCATGGCGAGAGCCATTGCCCGCCGGTCGGCAAATGCCTCGCCGACACGGCTGTACTTCACCTTGGCGAGCACCGGGTACATCATCACCAGCAACCCGATCGCGATCGGCAGCGACACCGTGCCGATCTTCACCTTGTCGAGCCAGTCGTTGAGGCCGGGGATGAGTCGACCGAGCACGATGCCAAGAACCATCGCCGCACCGATCCAAGCCGGCAGGAAGCGGTTCAACATCGACAAGCGATGGAGGACATCGGCCTCACCATCGGGCTGAGGCGCGCGCTCGACGAGCTCTGAACCGCTCACGGGTTCAGTGTGTCGAGCCACGATCAATCGACCCAGAGCCAAAGGTCCCAGCCAGGCCTGGACCGATCCGGCGAGGGTCGGCACGGTCGTGGCAACCAGTAGCATCTGGGTCCGAACGTGAAATCGGTCCCGTGAGACCGATACGTGGAAGGAAGTCATGCCTCCAACGACGGGGCCTCGAGTGGTCTTGAGTGCCGACGACGTACGCCGGGCGCTCACCCGCATCGCCCACGAGATCGTCGAACGCAACCACGGCACAGACGGGGTCGTTCTGGTCGGCTTGCAGCGCGGCGGAGTGTGGATCGCCGCCGAACTGGCCGGGATCCTCGCCGGGATCGAGCAGGCGGTGCCTGTCGGATCGCTCGACGTCAGCTTCCATCGCGACGACGTGGGCCTGCGACCAATCGTGCCCGGCCATGTCACGGCGATACCGGTATCTCTCGATGACCGGACCGTCGTGCTGGTCGACGACGTGTTGTTCACCGGTCGTACCGTGAGGGCCGCCCTGGAGGCGCTCAACGAGTACGGCCGACCGCACGCTGTGCAACTCGCTGTCATCATCGATCGCGGTCATCGCCAACTGCCGATTCGCCCCGACTACGTCGGCAAGAACCTTCCGACCGCCGGAGACGAGGACGTGCAAGTAAGTCCTGGCGGCGTGGTGATCGCATGAAGCACCTGCTGTCCATCGCCGACCTTTCCGGCAACGACATTCATGGATTGCTGGAGCTCACCGACCACATGGCCGAGATCTCGCAGAGGACGATCCCGAAGGTGCCGGCACTGCGCGGCAAGAACGTCGTCAGCTTGTTCTTCGAGGATTCGACGCGCACGCGAACCAGCTTCGACACCGCAGCGAAGCGGCTCAGCGCCGACACCATGAACTTTGCCGTGTCGTCGAGCAGCGTCAACAAAGGTGAGAGCCTGCGCGACACGATCGAAACGATCTCGGCGATGGGAGTCGATGCGTTCGTGGTGCGGCACAAGTCGAGCGGTGCCCCGCAGATGATCACCCGGTGGACGACCGCCAGCGTCGTCAATGCCGGCGATGGTTGGCACCAGCATCCGACGCAGGCTCTGCTCGACTGCTACACCATCCGCACCAACCTCAACCGGCGCGACGGGTTCGATGGTTTGCGCATCGCGATCGTGGGAGACATCAAGCACAGCCGAGTCGCCCGCAGCGACGTGCAAGCGTTCTCTGCGCTCGGCGCGCACGTCACGGTCGTAGCGCCGCCGACGCTGCTTCCGCCATCACTCGATGGCTGGCCGGTCGAGGTCTCCCACGATCTCGATTCTGTTTTGACCGACCTCGACGTGCTGTATCTGCTGCGTGTGCAGCGCGAGCGCATGGACGATGCTCTGCTGCCCAGCCTGCGCGAGTACTCGTCGATGTACGGGCTCACCGCAGCTCGTGCCGCCCGACTGTCGCCGCAGGCACTGGTGATGCATCCCGGTCCGATGAATCGAGGCGTCGAGATGGTCGTCGATCCTGCTGAGCTCGCTGGTTCTGTGATCCTCGACCAGGTCACAAACGGCGTTGCCGTTCGCAT
>DATAJN010000727.1:0-6326 GCA_036262105.1 Ilumatobacteraceae bacterium | reverse complement strand
AGGCATTGCTCGAGCGCGAGACCATCGATGGCGGCGAAGTCGCCCGCATCGTTCACGAGAGCCTCGGTGAAACGTCCGGCGGTCATCTCGAACCCGACTCCGTCTCGGCCGGCGAAGCTCCTGCCGGCGTCGACGTCAGCTAACTGCGGCCGGCACTCCGGGGACACACGCACCAATACACACCGCCGGCTTGGTGTTCGCCTCTCGGTCGGTCGGGTCCGGTTCGCATGGGCGCGACTCCCGAAGCACCGTTTCGGCTTTCTCACCCATTCAGCATCGTTGTGCGCGGTCTCGGACCTGTGCGTTCCGCTTCCGCGCCCATTATCTGCGACGAGCCACCCGCCTTGCTCGTCGGGGCGCTAACTGCGGCCGAGGTACGGCTCTGGGCTCGAGCCCGGGTCGCGGGCCTCGGCAACAGCAGCCCACAGGTCGGTTGCCGACATCGGCCCGACGAAGCTGGCCCTGACCACCCCCATGCTGTCGGCGACCACGACGATCGGCACAGCATCGATGTGGTACTTGCGATGAAGCGCCGGCGACGCCGAGTACTCGACGTCGATCACCGCAACCGCCTCGCACGACAAGACCCTGGCTTTACTGACGACGTCGTTGCATGTCGTGCACGACGCCGACGAGAACACGGCAACGAGCCACGGTGCGTTTCCCGCTTCGAAGTCGGCCCGGTCGATCTGTGCGGGGGCGGAGAACAACGGTTGTGTCGGCGCATCGACCGTGCGGCGCCGTCTCAACACGGCGCCGACAACGAGTGCTGCAAACAACACGCCGACGGCGACGAACAGCTGGCTCACGACGTCAGCCGGGAAGGGCGAACGAACCCGAACGACCGCGAAGGTCGGGGTCGCGTGGTAGGAGTCGCTCGACGAAGATCCGCTGCGTGGACTCGACCACCAGCGGATGCCCGAGTGCTGTCGGATCGGACACACCGATCGTGATCACACCTCCCGCAGGGAGGGCGATGGCCTCCATGCCGGGCACCGGTACCTCCCCCCCGGCGCCGAGCGTCTTCACCGTGACGGTTGCGTCCGCGCCGGTGGCGTTCAAGACGACGAGGATGTTGTCGACGGCCAGATCGGTTCCGATCGCCATGCTCCAGCGGGTGGAGGCGAACGTCGGCGGCGATCCCATCACCACGGTCGTCGCCACCGTGTCACCCGTGGTTCGGGTGATCGCTCGTTCGACGAGGATCGACCCAGCGGTCTCGGTCGAGAAGACAGCACCGTGGCGCCCAGCGGGCAGGCCCGCCTCGCCGGCGATCAGCGAGACGACCTTGCCGGCTGGAACCGTGAGCGGTTCCGGGTTGATGTAGCCGGCCGCCGGATCGAGGCCGAGGAATGCCACGTTGACCACGGCGTCGGTGTCGGACCCGTTGTAGACGCTGTAGCGCTCGATCACGTTGGGCCCGACCTCGCCGTCGGCGAAGTAGAACTGCTCACCGAGCGAAGGCGCGCCGAGGGTCATCGTGAACCCGGCGCGGCCGGCCGAGGCGAGGTACTCCTGGGAGCGCCCCACCACCACGCGGCCGCGCGTGCTGTCGACCGTGATGGCCAGGTTGAGCTCACGCTTGGCGAGCAGATCTTGGCTGATCACCAGCACGGACTCGGCCTTCACCAGCAGGCTCTGCAAGATGGCCGGGCGGCGGCTCTCGGTGGCGGTCGACTCGCTGATGTTGACGATCGCATCGGAGGGGAAGGGGTTGGTGATGACGAGTTGTTCTCTGCTGTTGTCGACGGTGTAGCCGTCGGCGAAGTACCACGTGGACGACGTCGAGTTCGAGCACGCCGACACGGCGCTGCCCGAGGCGGTGTCGGCGCGCTGCTCGACGAACCCGCCTCCGCCGTAGATCTCGACCATCGCCGAGACGAACGTGCCCTGCGGCTGCATCTTGGTGAGATCGAACACCTTCGTCTCGCGCGCTGGAACTTCGAACGGCTGACCGAGCGCGGCGACGCCCTCGGCACTGGTGAACAACGTGATCTTTCCCGTCAACGCGACTTCGCCGGGGTTGACGACGATGGCCGAGCCACCCAGTTGTGCACCGCCGTTCGGTACACCGGCACAGAACCATGCCGATGTCACGAACTGCCCCTTCGGTATGAACGGCATCGTCGGCATGCCAAGCCGGGAGAACTCTGCCGGGGCGCTGTGCACGGGCCGCGAACGTTGCAGGACGACAACGCCCACCATCGTCGCCAGGACGATCACCGCAACCAGGAACCTGCGAAAGGCGATCATTCGACACCTGCCTCGTGATGACCGGTCTCCGATTGCCAGGCGAGCGAGTTGGCGTCGAGCGAAATGTCGATGGGCTCGACAGCCTCGGAATCGCCGGCATCGACAAGGCCGCCTGCTGGGAGCTCCACGGGCGCTTCGATCGACATCAATGGGGCCTCGGTGCTGACAAGGCGGCGACGCCGCCTACGGCGCACCAACGACGACGTGTTGAACCTGCTGATACCCAGCGCAAGGGCAAGCCACAGGACGAGCTGGCCGAGCAACATGACCGCACGAGACGATGCAGTGTGGTATCGGAGCGTGGCTACACCACCCTGTGTGATGTCGTACCCCGTCGTTTCACCGAACGACGGGCGCGGCGCGACCGGCTGCCCGGCGACCTCGAGCGACCACCGCAAGTCGACGGCGGTGGCCACGGTTACCGTGCCCGGCTCTGCGGCGAACTGGACGGTTCCGTTGTCGGGCGCGCCGACGGCGACCGGCTTGGCCACGGAATGGAGCTCGAGACGAGCGAGCGAATCGAGCCCTGCCTGGCGAGTCGCGTCTGCGTCGGCGACGCCGAACTGAGCCCGCGTCGGGATCCACGCCGTGTTCTCGTAGACGACGAAGTTCAGCGGCCGGGTGAGCGGCGCAGAGAAGTCGAGCTGGTCGTCGAGCGCGTCGATGAGGCCGGTGGCGAGGGGCAACGGTTGGTTCACCGAGCTGCTTGCACCGTCGGCCACTGGCACCACGATGTAGCGAATGGCATACGGGGCCAGCAAGCGACCTCCCCGCAGCGTCGATTCGGTGGCCAGCTGTCGCACGATCGAGCCGACCTCGACCTCGGTCCTCGACGGCCTGCCGGGCCACGCCTCGTACTGGGTCAACGGGCCGTCGTCGGTGATCGCGTAGCCGATGCCCGGCTGCAACGTCCACGCCGGCACCGGCATCACGCGCGGATCACCAACCCACAGGATTCGGTAATCGCCTTCGGGTGGGTTCTCGGGAAACTGACCGAGCAGCGAGGTGAGCGTCAAGCTGGGCGCGTGCCAACGACCCGAGCTGACCGCCGTGAGACCCGGTATCACTCCGATGCCGATGGCCGCCGCGGTGAGGAGTCCGAGCGGCTGACGCCAACCGAACGAACCACTGAGCACGTCGTCTTGGAACGCGGCGGCGATGCAAGCCGCCGACAACGCCAGACCGACGGCGACCGGGGCCAACAGGATTCCCGGCTCAGGGAGACGCACGCTCAATCCGCGATCATCGAGAACTGCGAGCCACCCGAACGCAACGACGAGACCGGCGGCGCGGATGGCCCAGCTGAGACGCCAGCTGCGAGCAACCAACGGCGCGACCAGAACCGGGAGGTACAACGCCAGCGCCAAGACACCGAATTGACCGTTACCCAGACCGAAGCGGGCAAGACGGGCAACACCGAGACCATGACTGCCGATCGACCCGGCGGGCGATCCGGCGGCGATCGGCGAGGGGACGCCGGCGATCAGATCCCAGCCGTTCTTGCCGAACAGCGACGAGGCCCACGGCAGGTTGGCGATGACGCCCAACGCGGCGGCGCCGATGCCGATGACGACCATGATCAGCACCGATCGCCACGGCCCGCCGGCCAGCAACGTGCTGAGGGCCAGCACGACCGCGATCGCCACGACGAGGAACGCGAACGACGGGACGAATGCGAAGGTGACTGCCGTCAGCAGGGTCAATTGGCACAGCATCCGCAGACGAGCGCGAGCCGCCACCGGTGTGTAGCCGTCCCCCCTCCTGCTGTCGCCCACATCGAAGGTCACCAGACCGGCGCTGCGCCGAAGTAGGTGAACGACCCACGGAGCCGCCGCATAGCAGGCCAGTGCACCCCACCGGCCGATCGACAGCAACTGCGACGGGAGCGGTACGGCTGCGTACACGATGAGGGCCGCTATCCGTGACCGCGCCGTCGGGAACAGCCCGGCGAGTCGCCAGATCCCGAGGTACCCGGCCACGAGCAGTCCGAGCACGCCCACGGTTTGCAGGAGACCCATGTGGAACAGGGTCACCGTGCTGGCCAAGGCGGTGAGCGCTACGCCCGTCGGTACCGGGGTGGTGGCGCCCAAACCATGGCCCCACCACCCCGACCTGTAGTCGACCAACATCGCTCTGGGGCTGACGGGCAAGTGGAGGAACTCTCCGAACCCGGGAACGCCGCCGAGCAGCTTGCGGCTCCCGAAGAGGAACGCGACGATCACACAGATCCAGGCGAACATCGGTGCTGAGCCAGCGGTCTGGCGCCAGCGCCGCTCGATCGAGTTCTCGCCACGCGATGGACGCATGTCGCGACTGCGCAGGTACGCCGACACACGCGCCGAACCGCGCAGCTGCAGCCCGGCGATCTCGCCGGCGGGAACGAGGCGAAGGGCGCGAACCTCGTGCCTGCGGACGATGATGCCGGGCAGACGGGGAATGAGACCGAACATCGCCCGTACCGACCCCCAGGCTTCGCGTGGCTTGCCGGAGAACAATCCGACGACCAGTTCCACGAGCGTCGCGAAGAACAGCTGCAGGGCAACCAGTGGTAGCCGTCGAGCGCCGGTGAGCGTGGCGACCGAGCGCATCCGGTGACGAGCGTGGAGCAGCGCGGGACGGAGATCGGGGCGACGTTCCGAGAGTGCCTCGCGGTGTCGCGCCCGAGCCGCCGGAACGACTACGACGCGGGCGCCGCCGAGATGGGCGCGCCAGCACAGATCGACGTCGTCGCCGTAGAAGTCGATCGCCGTGTCGAAGCCGTTGATGGCTCTGAACAGGTCGGCACGAACCATGAGACAGGCCGAGGGCAGCGCGAAAACGTCGCGCACGGCATCGTGCTGTTCCTGGTCGACCTCACCCTCTTCGACGAACGAGTCGATCTCTCCGAAGCGATCGACGCCGAGGCCGACGTGTTGCAACACGCCGGGGTCGTCCCACGAGACCAGCTTCGGCCCGACGATCCCGGCGTTCGACCGATACATCTCCTCGACAAGCAGCCGGATAGCCGCCGGATCGAGGGCCACGTCGTCGTGGAGGAAGCAGAAGAACCCGTTCTCGCCCTGCACCAGGCGGAGCACCTCGTTGGCAACGGCACCGTAGCCCGTCGAGTTGCCGACCCCACGAACGAAGGCATTCGATACCCTCTGTCGCACGCGTTCCGCGGTGTCACCGGGCTCCCCCACGACCAGGAACAGGCTCTTCAAGTTGGGGTAGTCCTGATCGGCCAGCCCGTCGAGCACCTCGTCGAACCAGTCCCCCGGATCGCAGACCACCATCACGGCCACGACGGGCGGAGCAAGTTGGCTGGCGGGTTCCACGAGGCGGCCAGGCTACTGCGAGGCGGGGTGCGAGTGGGGCCACACTGCCGTGTGCAGCTGGAAGAAGACAGCATTGTGCTTGCAATAGTTAGCACTCTGCGATATATTGATTGCGCCACGGAAACCGACCGGAGGCGACCTCAACGAAAGAGTGATCATGTTCAAGCTTCCTGACTTCCCGTCGTTCGACTTCTCCGCGCTCGACCTCGACGCTGTACGCAACAGCCCGATCGGCAAGCGCATCGCCGCGATCGAACTGCCCACGATCGATCTGGCCAAGATCGACTTCCCCAACATCGACCTGCCCAAGATCGATGTCGACAAAGTGACGGCCGTCGTTCGGGACGCTGCATATCTCACGGTGGGCCTCGGCGTCGCCGCCGTCCACCAGGTGCGTGGACTGATTCGTACTGCTGCGTGAACTGAACCGGCGACGCACGGGAGGGGAAGAGACCGGCGGTTTCCCTGCCGGATCGGTCCTCTGCCGCTAGCCTCGCTGGTCTGGTGGACTCCTTCGACACAGAACGCTCCCCTGAGCACGGGCTCGCCGACGGCAACCTCGGCGACAAGAAAGTCGGGCGGGTCCCCCTACCGGAGGGGACGCTCCCGGTAGGAGTCGGCCTGCTCGTCGCCGGGGTCAGCGCCTACCTGTTCCTCAAGGTCGCCAGAGTCGCCCTCGGCAGCGACCAGGCGGTGCAACCGATCGCCAGTCTGTGGATCGCCACGTTCGCCTTGGCGCCGGGCTTCTTCCTGCCG
>DATAJN010000726.1:0-4522 GCA_036262105.1 Ilumatobacteraceae bacterium | reverse complement strand
ATCGAATACGTCATCGTTGCGCCTCCTGATTCCTGGACTCGGGAAGTCCACGTCTCGCTGACGAAACGTTACGCATTCAATACAGCCCTGGAACGAGCCGCTTTCGAGTTGTCGCGTAGTTGCGATAGTCCTCGCCCAGTGCACCCAGGAGAACGGCCTCTTCGGACTTCATTCGCCAGATGTAACCGGCGGTCGGGAGAGCGATACCGGCCACCAAGCTCAACCAGTTCGATTGACCAAGACTGAATCCGAGGAACACGAGCAACGTGCCGGTGTACGACGGATGGCGCACCCATGCGTAGAGGCCGGTCGACACCACGCGGTGATCGGCTCGCACTTCGACCTCCCGGTTGAAGAACCTGCCGAGCGTCAGGACGGATGAGACGCGCACGATGGTGCCAGCCGCGATGAGTACGAGGGCGGGAGCAACGGTGGCCGCGGTCGGCCCACCGATGTCGAGGCCCGGAAACCAGCGCGGGGCCCCGAGAGCCACAGCGAGACCGAGCCCCTGTGTTGCCTGGATGATCCAGTAGGTGAATTTGTCCTGCTTGCTGCGTGTTCGCCGCCACGCTCCGGTTGCAAGCCGCACGGCGACGACATCGAGGGCGAGGAACAGCAGGAGTGCGGCGAACAAGAGGTCGGCCGACAACGGTGATGGCCCGCCAACGACCCCATCAGTGACTGCGACCACGCAGGTCAGAGTACGCGACTCGGAGGATCGTTTCGGCCGCCGTTGATACAGTCCCGCGGATGGAGCGCATCGTCGACCTGTCGCATGTGATCGAGCACGAAATGGTCACGTACCCGGGTCTGCCCGGGCCGCAGATCAGTGACCATCTCAGCCGTGAAGCGTCGCGTGCCGTCTATGCGCCCGGCACCGAGTTCCAGATCGGTCGCTTGGAGATGGTCGCCAACACTGGCACCTACCTCGACACGCCCAGCCACCGCTACCCCTCGGGCTTCGACCTCGCCGAGTTGCCGATCGAGCGTGTTGCCAACGTGCCTGGCATCTGTGTGACCTGTGCCGGGCAGGCAGTCGGCACCGACGTGCTCGACGGTCTCGAATTGCAAGGACATGCAGTGCTGTTCGCGACCGGCTGGGATCACCACTGGCGCACGACACAGTACGGCGCCCCCGAGCACCCGTTCCTCACGACCGAGGTCGCCGAAGCGCTGATTGCCGGAGGCGTGGTCGTCGCCGGCATCGATTCCGTCAACATCGATGACACCAGAACCAACTCTCGTCCCATCCACAGCAGCTTGCTCGACGCCGGAATCCTGATCGTCGAGCACATGACGAACCTCGAACAGCTCGCCGGGCAGCAGTTCCGCTTCTTCGCGGTGCCACCCAAGGTTCGCGGTATGGGTACGTTTCCAGTGCGGGCATTCGCGATCACCGACGAGGCATGACGACCTCGGAAACGAGCGCAAGCGCGCTTGCCGTCTTCAGAATGTGCATCACCGTGCTAGACGAAGGCCTCGTTTGACGTAACGTTCCCGGCGAGGACGCCGCAGCGCGTCGGGGGTCAACTCACGTCATCGAAAGGTTCGTCATGGCAACAGCAGGATCGATCTTGGGGAATGCGGTTCAGCGTCTGGAGGATCCAACCCTTCTCACCGGCGCCGGAAAATACCTCGACGACATGGCGCCGACGGGCACCTTGCACGTCGCGTTTGTGCGCTCGACGCAGGCCTACGCCAAGCTCACCGGTGTCGACATCCGCGCGGCCAAGTCGATGCCGGGCGTGAAGGCCGTCTACCACGCTGCCGGCGACGATCTCGGCATGCCATCGTTCCAGGGCTTCCCGATGATGCCTGTCGAGGTGAACCGGCCAATCTTCGCCAAGGACGTCGTCAGGTTCGTCGGCGACATCGTGGCTGCCGTCGTGGCAACGTCGAAGGCCGCCGCCACCGACGCGGCAGAGTCCGTCATCGTCGACTACGAAGCACTCCAAGCAATCGTCACTCCTGCGCAGGGCCTCATGCCCGACGCCGCCATCCTGTTCCCGGCCCACGGCTCGAACGTGTGCTTCGGAACCGAGCACGGCGCCGATGTCGACCCGTTCGAGGGCGCCGACGAGATCGCCGAGGTCACCATGATCAGCCAGAGGCTGGCCGGGGCCCCGATGGAGAGCAACGGCATCCTTGCTGAGCCCGGCGACGAGCCGGGACACCTCACCTGCTGGATCTCGCACCAGGCACCGCACTCGGCACACGGGGCGATCGCTGCCATGCTCGGCATGGAACCGGCCGACCTGCGCGTGGTCTGCCCGTGGGTCGGTGGAGGCTTTGGGCCGAAGGCCGCCATCTATCCCGAGTACTTGGTCGCCGCCGCCGCATGCCGCGCCCTCGGCGCACCCGTGAAGTGGGCCGAGACTCGCTCGGAAGACATGGTGTCGCTGGTCCACGGTCGCGATTACGTGATGACTGCAAAGCTCGGCGTGACGAAAGACGGCAAGTTCACCGGTCTCGAGGGTGACGTCACCGCCAACGCCGGCTCCTACCCCGCGATCGGTGCCATCCTGCCGATGCTGACGCAGATGATGTGCGTCGGTGTGTACGACATCGACAAGGTCAAGTTCGCGACACGAAGCGTGATGACGAACACCACCACCATCGGCGCGTATCGCGGAGCCGGGCGACCGGAGGCCACGCAGTTGATCGAGCGCGTCATCGATGTCGCCGCGCGCAAGATCGGCATGGACCCCGCCGAGATCCGTCGTCGCAACTTCATCCAGCCCGGCGCCTTCCCGCTCACCACCAACACCGGCGCGGCCTACGACTCGGGCGAGTACGAGAAGGCGCTCGACGCCGTGCTGGCCGCGTCGGGCTACAAGGAGTTGCGCGAAGAGCAAGCGCGTCGCCGCGCCGCCAACGACCCGGTCGCGCTCGGGATCGGCCTCTCTTCCTACGTCGAGGTCACCGCCCCAGTCGGCCTGCACATCGAGTTCGGCGCAGTCGAAGTTCACGACGACGGCACAGCCAGCGTGTTCGCCGGTACGAGCGTTCACGGCCAGGGCCATCACACAGCATTCGCCATGCTGGCCACCGAGGTCCTCGGCATCCCGATGGACAAGATCAAGCTCGTCAACTCCGACACCGACCGCGTTCCTCGCGGAAACGGGACCCTCGGCTCCCGGTCGCTGCAAACCGCGGGCTCAGCGATCTATGTCGCGTCCAAGGAAGTTCTCACTCGGGCCCAGAAGATTGCCGCTCACTTGCTCGAGGCGGCAGCGGAAGACATCGTTGCCGAGGGTGGCGCCCTGCACGTGGCGGGAACCCCGTCGAAGTCGATCTCATGGTCGGAACTGGCGATCGCCTCGAAGGACCCGAGCAAGCTCCCCGCCGGGCTCGACCCAGAGGTCCTCCGCCACGAACTCGACTTCGACGGCACCAACTCGACGTTCCCCTTCGGCGCGCACGTGTCGGTCGTCGAGGTCGATACCGAAACCGGCAAGGTCACTCTGCGCCGGCACGTCGCCGTCGACGACTGCGGGCGAATCCTCAATCCGCTGCTCGTCTCCGGGCAGCAACACGGTGGAATCGCCCAGGGCGCGGCGCAGGCGATCTACGAATGGGTCCGCTACGACGAAGACGGCAACCCGGTCACAGCGACGTTCCTCGACTACACGGTGCCGTCGGCCGCCGAGCTACCCAGCTTCGAGACATCGAACACGCAGACCGACAGTCCGCGGAACCCACTGGGAGCCAAGGGAATCGGCGAGTCGGGCACGATCGGCTCGACCCCGGCCATCCACAACGCAGTCGTCGACGCGCTCTCACACCTCGGGGTCATCCACATGGACATGCCGTGCACTCCCGAGCGGGTATGGGCCGCGCTCAACGCCGTCTGAGTTCGCCAGGCCTCACAACCTGAACGCGTCGGCCAGGCTTGACGCGGTGGCTGCCTTGCCCAGGCGGGTCGCGATCCCCAGGGCGTCCTCGGTGAACGCGAGCAACGAGTAGTGATCGATCTCGGCCGTGGCACGCGTGCGGGGAATTATGGAAGGAGCGATGGCGATGAACGGCATCGTCCCGTCGCCCTGGCTCTCGTCGAACACTATGAACACCACTGTGCTGCCCGCGCGGTACGTCGGCGACGACGTGATCGCCGGCACCACAGACTGCAACCACAGGTCGCCGGTAGCTACCGGGCAATCGTGCATGTCGTTGCAGATGTCTGGGGTGATCAGAGAGAACGCCGGCAGTTCACCGGCCAGGTCGGGAAGGAACTCATCGAAGGCGACGTCATCGCGCTCACACGCTGAGCGATCGTCGCCGCCGACGTAGTAGGCCGCGGGGTTGTGCTTCACCGCGTAGCGACTGGTCGATCGCAACGTGCAGTTGCCAGGCATGGCTTCCTCGTAGCTCTTCGCCGTCTGCCCGAGCGCGCGAACCTGGCGAAAGATGTTGTCGACGTTCAACGGATGCTCACTCGGGAACGCATCGTCGTGCACACCCTGCGTGTCGCCCGAGGTTGCGGCGATGTAGTTCGGAAGCGACGGCCGCACGCCATGATCGA
>DATAJN010000725.1:0-4628 GCA_036262105.1 Ilumatobacteraceae bacterium | reverse complement strand
TCAGCGGCCCCGACCCGGAAGCCGACTCACCGGTCGGTATCACCGCCGAGGTTCCAGTGACCGACTCGTACGTGCTCAGCGAAGCCGGCCCGGCGGGTTACGGAGCGTCCGCCTGGGAATGCTCAGCGGGCACTCTCGCCGGCAACACTGTCACGCTCGAAGCCGGCGACGAGGCCAACTGCACGATCACAAACGACGACACAGCGCCTCCGGCAAATCCGGCGACGATCACCGTTGCCAAGTTGCTCGGCGCACCTCAGTGGGGTGGCCAACTCGTCGCTGCCGACTTCCAGCTCCTGATCGACGGCAACGAAGTCTCCCAGTCGGCCCCCCATGAGGTGTCGCCGGGACTGCACACGATCAGTGAGGTCCCGCGCCCCGGATACCAGCAAACCGCGATCGTGTGCACCGATCTCACCACCAGCCAACAACTCAGCAGCGACGGAACTGTCACCACCGTTGCCGGTCAACACGTCGAGTGCGACGTGACCAACGCGGAAGTACCACCGACGTTGACACTGCAGAAGTTCGTCACCAACGACAACGGCGGCAATGCCGTTTCGTCCGACTTCCAACTGCAGATCGACGGCGCCACTGCGGCGCAGAACACGCCGGTGGCCGTCGTGGCCGGCGTCGCTCACGTGATCACGGAGGTACCCACCGCCGGCTATCGACTGGTCAGCATCACTTGCACCGACGATGCCGCGGGTCAATCCGTAGCCTACAACGCGGGCGTCAGTCTGGCCCTCGGCCAGCACGTCACGTGCAGACTGACCAACGACGATGATCCGGTCGACCTGGTCATCACCAAGACCAACGACGCCGTCACTCAAATTGCGGGCGGCCCGGCTTTCGCTTACACCATCACAGTCGACAACCTCGGTCCCCGCGATGCGTCAATTACCGAGCCGGTCACCGTGACCGACCAACTGCCCAACGGATTCGACTTCGTTTCCTTCCCGACGAACTGCACCGCAGCCGGTCAAGCGCTCACTTGCGACGTTGCCCCGGCTGATCTCCAGGTGGTCGATTCGCCAGTCGTTCTCACCGTGACCGTCAAGGTGCATCCCGACGCGGCCAGCGGCATCTACACCAACATGGCCTACGTTGCGACTGCCGATGACCCGGCGTGCGTCGGCACCGGTTGCGTGCCGGTGTGCGGATCGGGCAGCAGCAACAACATCGCCTGCGCAACGACGACGATCAAGCGTCAGGCCAACATCACCATCGACAAAGTCGACAACGTCGACGGCCCGATCTTGCCCGGAACGAACTACTCGTACTTCATCACGGTCGGCAACTCCGGCCCATCGACGTTTCTCGCCAGCATGACCATGACCGACGACCTGCCGGCCGGGCTCATCTTCCAATCGGTCAGTGCGGCCGCTCCGTGGACGTGCAACAACAGCGACCCGATTGCTTGCACGTACGGCGCAGTCCTGCAACCGAACACCACCGCACCCGTGGTCACGGTCAACGTCCAACTCGATCCAGCATTCACCGGCACCACCGTCCACAACGTGGCGAACGCCTTCGCCGTCGTCGAACCGCCGACTGCGCAGATTCAGGCATTGCAGATCGAGACACCGGCCGACCCCGGCACGGTGGTAACCGCAACCGACGACGAGACGACGACCATCCTGCGCAACGTCAACTTGTCGATCGACAAGTCGGTGTCGCAGGCGACAGCCACTGCCGGCGACCAGGTCAACTGGATGCTCGACATCACCAACCATGGGCCCGACACTGCCAGCAACGTGGTCGTCAGCGACACCATCCCGGCCGCGTTCGAAGTGATCGGCACCTTCCCGACAGCGGGCCTCATCTGCACGAGCACTGGCAACAGCGTGCAGTGCACAGCCGCCAGCCTGGCCAACGGGGCCACCGTTCGCGCCGTGGTACAGGTTCGAGTAGCCGCTGCGGCGGCGCCGGGCGCCGTCGTCAACACGGCGACCGTGGTGACAGACTCCAACGACACCGATCCGAGCGACAACAGCGACTCGGCGTCGATCACGGTGACCGCGATCGCCAGCGCGTCTCTGGCTCCAACTGCGGCCTCACCTTCCGGCACCAGCGGCAGTGGAGTCACGTTGCCGCGCACCGGCAACGCCTCACTCGATGGGTCGCTCTCGCTGGCAGGTTTGCTGTTCGCCGGAGGCATCTTCTCGCTGGCCATCGCCCGGCGTCGGCGGGCCCTCGCCGCCCAGTAGGTGTCATGCTCCGCAAGGTGGGTATTGCATCGCTTCGCTAACGTGACCTCCACGCCGAGGACTGCCGGGGTTACGACATGAGCGACAACCACAACACCATCGACGACCTGATGCTGGAGAACCGCAAGTTCCCGCCGTCAGCGGAGTTCAAGCGCCATGCATTGGTCGCCGACACCGGCCTGTACGACGATGCCGCCGAGGACTACCAGGGATTCTGGGCCCGCCAGGCCGCGGAGCTGCTGACCTGGACGACGGACTGGGACACGATCTGCGAATGGAACCTGCCGTTCGCGAAATGGTTCGTCGGTGGCCAACTCAACGTCAGCTACAACTGCCTCGACCGCCACGTCGAAGCGGGCCGCGGCGATCGGGTGGCCTTCTACTGGGAGGGCGAGCCCGGCGACGCCCGGGTGCTGACCTACGCGGATCTTCTCGACGAGGTTCAGCGACTGGCGAACGCACTGAAGAACCTGGGGGTGCGGCGCGGCGATCGCGTCAACATCTATCTACCGATGATCCCCGAAGCTGCAGTGGCCATGCTGGCCTGTGCGCGGATCGGTGCGGCGCACAGCGTCGTCTTCGGGGGGTTCAGCGCCCAGTCCCTGTCCGACCGGATCAACGACGCCGAGGCCAAGGTGCTGATCACCGCCGACGGCGGTTATCGGCGTGGCGAGGTGTTCCCGCTCAAGCCGGCGGCCGACGATGCACTTGCCAGTGCGCCGACGATCGAACACGTCGTCGTCGTGCGCCGCGGCGGCAACGAGGTCGAGATGATGCCCGACCGCGATGTGTGGTACCACGACGTGATCGCTGCAGCCGATCCGGTGTGCCCACCGGAGTCGATGGACTCCGAGCAACTGCTCTTCCTGCTCTACACCAGCGGCACCACCGGCAAGCCGAAGGGCATCATGCACACCTGCGGGGGTTACCTCACGCACGTTGCCTTCAGCCACAAGTTCGTGTTCGACCTGCACCCAGACACCGACGTGTTCTGGTGCACCGCCGATGTCGGCTGGGTCACCGGCCACAGCTACATCGTGTACGGACCGTTGGCCAACGGAGCCACCAGCGTGATGTACGAGGGTGTGCCGAACTTCCCGGGCAACGATCGGCTCTGGGAGATCATCGAGAAGTACAAGGTCACCAAGTTCTACACCGCTCCAACGGCGATACGTACCTTCATGAAGTGGGGTGCTGCAGAGCCTGCCAAGCACGATATCTCGTCACTGCGCGTTCTCGGTTCGGTCGGGGAACCGATCAACCCGGAGGCGTGGATGTGGTACCAGGAGCACATCGGTGGTGGCACCTGTCCCGTGGTCGATACCTGGTGGCAGACGGAGACCGGGGGGATCATGATCAGCCCACTCCCCGGAGCGACCACCACCAAGCCGGGTTCGGCGACGTTTCCGCTCCCTGGAATTGCTGTCGAGGTCGTCGACGACGCCGGCAAGCGTGTCGATGGAGGCGGCGGCTACCTCACGCTGACCCACCCCTGGCCCGGCATGTTGCGGGGCATCTGGGGCGACCCGCAGCGATACTTCGACACGTACTGGAGCCGTTTCGAAGGGCGGTACTTCGCCGGCGATGGCTGCAAGCTCGACGACGAGGGGTACCTGTGGCTGCTCGGGCGCGTCGACGATGTCATGAACGTGAGCGGTCACCGCATCTCGACCACGGAAGTGGAGTCGGCGTTGGTCTCGCATCCGTCGGTGGCCGAGGCAGCCGTCGTCGGGGCGCTCGACGACACGACCGGACAGGCGATCATCGCGTATGTGACGTTGCGCGGAGGCCTGGACGTGAGCATCACCGAGCTGCGCGACCACGTGGCGACGGAGATCGGGGCGATCGCCAAGCCGAAGACGATCTACTTCACACCGGATCTGCCCAAGACCCGCAGCGGCAAGATCATGCGCCGGTTGCTCCGCGACGTTGCCGAGGGCCGCAACCTCGGCGACACGACAACTTTGGCCGACACTTCCGTCGTCGGTGACCTGCAGCGCCGCGCCGCCGAGGCCGTCGTCGAGGACTGAACGAGCCGCTCGGGAGTCATTTCGATCTTAAGGCTCAGGTCAGATGTGCCGATACTGCCTAGGTGACGGACGAAGTGGCGAGCCAGCCAGGAGCGGTTGCCACGCGCCCCGGTGACCAAGAACCCGACGCGCCCGTCGGCGATTTGGTCTTCTCGCCGCTCGATTTCCGTCTCAACCTGCAGGCAAAACTCGCCGAGCCTGCGGAACCCTCGACCAGTCTCGACAAGCCATCGATTCGCAAGCTGACCTGGGAACATGTCGTTCCCGATCGGCCCGAGGAACCTGCGGCGAGCGCGGCAACGACCGTCCCGTTGCCGCCGCCGCCGCAGGCTCCACCGCCTCCACCGCCTCCACCGACCCCGCGGGCGCCGTTCGAGCCCCCCGCGTC
>DATAJN010000724.1:0-6578 GCA_036262105.1 Ilumatobacteraceae bacterium | reverse complement strand
GTCTTGGCGCCGCCAAGGCCGGGTTTCTCATGCCGGGCGTGGATCTCCCTGTTTCCATCGCTGCCGCAGCCGGAGCCACCTCGGTCATGGTCAACATCACCGCAGTGGATGCCGTCGACAACGGCTGGATCAAGGCGTGGCCATGCGACGAGGCGCGTCCCGCAACGTCGTCGTTGAACTTCACGCCTGGCGTCGCTTCGGCCAACTCCGCCATCGTGCGTCTAGCGGCCGGCCGAATCTGCCTGGCGAGTCTGGTCCCAGTGCAAGTGGTCGTCGATGTCACCGGGTGGTTCACGGGTACCGACGACATCGCCGCGTCGTCGCCGAATCGCCTCCTCGACACTCGAGTGACGGGCAACCCGCTGATCGCCGGGCAGGAGCGCCATCTGAAAGTCGCCGGTACGCCCGGGATCAGCGTCGGCGCTTCGACGGCGGCGTTGAACATCACGGTGGATCGTCCGGCTCAAGCCGGCTGGGTCGTGGCCTACCCCTGCGGCCAGCCGACCAACGGCTCCACGGTCAACTTCTCCGCTGGCGAGATCGTCGCCAGTTTCACTCTCGTCGGTCTCACCTCGGGCGATGTCTGCCTCAAATCGCTCCGCGACGTGCAGCTCGTGGTCGACAGCTTCGGCTGGTCGACCGGCGCCGGTCGGCTGAAGGTGCAGTCCCCAGCACGGCTGCTCGACACGCGTGACAACGCGACGTGGGGCCAGGGCCCATCGAGAGCCGGAGACACCCTCAGGCTTCGCGTCGCCGGCCGGGGCGGAGTGCCCAACACAGCCGATGCAGCACTGCTCACCGTCACTGTGACAAATCCGACCGGCAACGGCTTCGTCACCGTGTGGCCGTGCGATCAGCCGGTTCCGACTGCCTCGACCATCAACACCTTTCCCGGCGAACTGCGTTCGAACCTGGCCCTGGTCAAGTTGTCGGTCATCGACGGTGAGGCATGCCTGCGGTACGCGTCGTCCAATCTCACGCCGACCGATCTCATCGTCGATGCCGTCGGCTGGGTCACTGGTTCGGCCGTACGCGCCAGCGGCTCACCGTGCTCGATCCCAGGGGCTGCGTTTTGTGAGACCTTCGACTTCCCGTCCGGCGGCGGCACTCGCACGGGCGACCTGAATCCCGTGCTGTGGGGCGTGTCGCGTGTTGGCAACATCAACCCGGGTGCGAGCATCAACGACATCTCCCAGATCTCGATGACCGGTTGCGGAACAACTGCACAGAGCTTCGAGCCCAACGACGTGCGGATCTGTGACGGCCAGATGTTCGAAGCTGTCAACGATGGTGGCACAGTCGCCAATCTCAACACGTACCCCAAGCAGCCGTTCGACTTCACGGATCGCACGGGCAAGGTCACCTTCGATGTTTCAGCCGACAGCGACGGCAGCCATGGGGCCTGGCCGGAGTTCCTGATCACCGACAAACCGATCCCGGGCGCGCGCATTCGTATCTCGGGAGGCACTCCCACCGGTGCGGTCAACGAGGTCGGGTTCTCGCTCTCCGGCTGCACCTCGGGCCCGGGCGGCAACACCGGAGTGGGCACGATCTTCGTGATGAAAGGTGGCATCTACAGCGAACCCGACTTCTCCGGGGTCGGATGCGTCACCAAGGGATCGGCCCGGTCGATGAACCACTTCGAGGTGCGCATCAACGTCAACCATCTCGAAGTGTGGGGCACCGACGCCGGCGGAACAGCGCTGAAGCAGTTGGCCGTCGCCGACAACCTCGGGCTGACCCTTCAAAAGGGTCTGGTGTGGCTCGACGACGTGCACTACAACGCCCGCAAGGCCGTCGAGCCCTGCGAATGCGGTACCCAGTTCAACCACACCTTCACGTGGGACAACCTCGGCTTCGACGGGCCCAAGACCTACCGCGATCTCGGTTTCGACGTACCCGAACCCAACGTTGCAGGTGCGCCGTCTCCGAAAGGCGACCCCACCCGCCGCGCCGGCTTCACCATCGGCCACGGGCCGGTCACCCTCACCGTGCCGGGGGTGTTTCGCAATCAGACCCCGACCGGAGCCCAAGTCGTGCTCAACACCTACTCGTTCGCCCAGACGGTCCCGTCGATCAGCGTCAACGGCAACCCGTACATCAACACCCCCTGGCCCGTCGGATGGGAAACCAACGGCTGGTTCAGCATCTCCATCCCGGTCCCCCTCGATCAAGTCCACGACGGCACGAACACGATCACCTTCACGTCCGCTGACGGCTCGACCACGATCGCCAACATCACCATCATCCTCGTGGCCGGGGCCGCCGTCCCCTGACACCAGCAGCTAGCGGTTCGTCCCTGAGGACTAGCTCGTGTGGCGCGCCCCGGCGACGACGTTTGCGTCGGTGACGCCCGACCGAGCACGCTCGTTCTCGCGGTACAGGCGCGTGGTGCGATCCACGTCGTAGCGCGCCCCCATCCGCAACCCGGTGAACAGGTTGCGGCCGTAGGTGCTCATCCCAACTGGCTTGCGATCGCGCACGGAGTCGGTGCCGATCTTGGCAACGACGTAGGCGACCTTCTTGAGCAGGAGCCAGGCTGCCAGCGGGTCGCGGCAGCGGACGTGCTTGCCGTAGAACGCCCCGTCGCCGATGCCGTACGCGACCAACGTGCCGGGCCATTGAGCCTTGGTGCGCGCTCCATAGTGATCGACCTTGACGTCGGGGTCGAGCAGCACGGCGAAGCCCGCTCGGTAGACGCGCAACGCGAAGTCGAAGTCTTGCGACGACCGGAGTGGCGCCCCGCCACCCAAGATCTCGTCGAATCCGCCGGTGACGTCCATCACCGAGCGGCGAACCGCCATGTTGGCACCCATGCCCCAGACCTTGTAGTTGCGTTGTGACTGGTGCAGGCGCTGTCGCTCGGACCACACGAGCGTGGGTACGACGGTGTTGGGATCGACGGGAAGGAGGCTTGGCGGCACCAACACCTGCCCGTACAGGAGGCCGAGCTGCGGATCGGCGTCGAACGCTGTGGCGATGCGGGTGAGCCAGTCAGTGGGTACGACGACGTCGTCGTCGGTGCAGGCCACGAGTGGCGCTGTAGTGACCCGGAACCCGGCGTTGTAGGCCCGCGACAACCCGGCCTGCTCGAGGTGGTGGTAGTGGATGGTGCACTGGTCGGCAAGCTTCTCTTTCAGGGCCACGACGACGTCTCGAGTGGCGTCGTCGGTGCTCTGGTCCATGACGTGCAGGTCGAAGTCCGGGTAGTCGCACCCGGCAACGCTCTCCACGGCCTGGCCGATGAGATCGGCCCTGTCGCGTGTGCAGATCACTACCGAAATCTTCGTCGTCATGAGATCGTCCTTCGAGGTGTCACGCCCCGCCGCCGGTGCATCCGCTCGATGCTATCGACTGGTCAGCCGGGAGGGACCGAGCTGTCGGCCAGTTCTGTGCTTCGACCGCGTTTGAACGGCCCACTGATGAGCCCGCGAATCTCAGCGATCGAGACCGTACGCAGGAGGAGAGACGCCAGTGCGTACATGACGGCGCCAGCGCCGATCTGCAGCCCGAGTGGAGCCGTCCTGATGAGCAGCACAACCGGAATCATCGTGCAACTGGCCAGTACGATTCGCAGCAGACCGTTGACCGTCGGCCAGTCGAGCACGCCCTTCGGCCGCAGGGCGAGGCCACCCACCATCAGGATCACCTCCGTGAAGACGGTCACCACGGCCGCGCCGATGGCGCCATTGTGGAACAGATGCTGGGAACCGGGTATCGCCGCGAAGTTCAACAGTGGGTTGAAGATCGTCGCGATCACGCTGACGATGACCCACTGCCGTTGCCGGTCGGCGGCCATGGCAACTGAGCCAAGGATGATGTCGAGGCTGACGATCGGGATGTGGAGCGACAGGATTCGCAGAAGTGGAACGGCCTGACGGAACTCGTTTCCGTAGAGCAGGTGCAGGAACGGGTCGGCGATCAGCGCGATTCCGATCGCGGCCGGCGTGGCCACGAACACGCAGATTCGCACGGCTCGATTGGCCAGCGAGCAGAAGGCCGGGGTGAGCTCCACTCCCTCTGCCGACAGGGCGGGGAAGAACGCCGTGCCGACCGTGGCGGCGAAGAACGCCGGCACGCTCACCCACCGATAGGCCAGCGCGTACCAGCCCACCTCCTCGCTGCCGGTGAGCGCTTGGAGCAGCGGGATGTCGATCGTTCCGTAGACGACCAGGAGAGCAGCGAGGATGAAGAAGGGAAAGCCGCCCTTGAGGATCTCCTTCCAGAATCGCGGCTTCACCCGCTTGTGTGCTCCGAGGTACGGCCACAGCTTGTGAAGGTTCGGCGGTATCGGGATGATGAACGACAGGTTGAACACGATGGCGTACCAGACGACGGAGCCGTGGTTCAACAGGACGAACACGCTGCCCAGGCCGCCGACGTAGCACTGG
Organism: Ilumatobacteraceae bacterium; assembly: GCA_036262105.1. GTDB lineage: Bacteria > Actinomycetota > Acidimicrobiia > Acidimicrobiales > Ilumatobacteraceae > JAENVT01. The sequence goes on along the minus strand of DATAJN010000724.1, from coordinate 2,187 downwards.
AGCATGTTCCACCGGGCCAAGCTGGCCATCAACTGCAGGCCCGACAGGGCCGACCCGATCGTGGTGCCGATCGAGTTGAGCACCATCCCGATGCAGTAGGCGACGATCAGAATCATCATCGTGTGAGACAGACCCAGCAGCGCGCCGATGACCAGCGCTACGCCGGTGGCCACGGTCGCGATCGTGCACTTCATGGCCACCGCGTTGACGACATAACGGTCGAGGTTCGCAGTATCGCGAGCGATCGACTTGATGAGGAACGTGTTCGTCCCCATGTTGGCGATCAGGTCGAAGAAGCTGACGTACACGATGACGAAGCTCAACTGTCCGAAGGTCTTCTCGCCCAGCTCCCGTGGCGCCACCAGCAACAGCGAGATCGACACCACCCAGGTAGCAGCTTGGGCGAACAGCAGCCAGCCGAGGTTGCGCTTGATGGGATTCATGAAGGCGACGAAGCCTACAGGGGCCCGCGCCGCTGCGACCCTGGCTGAAGATGGCCACAATGTTACGACTCGGCACGTTGTTTGGCCCCCATTCTACAATGAGTACGCTTCCGTGAACCCGTCCATGTCCGTGACAAACCGAGATTGAGGGATTTCCACCGAGATGGCCGAGTCACCCGAATCTGTTCCGACGGTGAGCGTCGCGCTAGCAGTGTTCAACGGCGAGAACTACCTTGCCACCGCCGTCGAGTCGATACTCGACCAGACGTTTCGCGACTTCGAGCTGGTCATCTGTGACAACGCATCGACGGATGCCACCGAGGAGATCGCCCGACGCTTCGTCGCCCTCGACGATCGGGTCCGCTACTACCGCAACGAGACCAACATCGGGGGCGCGCGGAACCAGGGACTCACCGTCGACTTGTCGAGAGGTCGTTACATCAAACTCGCTGCGCACGACGACCGCATTGCACCGACCTTCCTCGAAGAGTGCCTCCGGGAGCTCGAGAGCAGACCCGACGCTGTCATCTGCTTCCCTGGCACGATCGTGCTCGACAAGGACGGCAAGCGGGCCGGTGAATACCGTTCGACTCGGGGTACCGGCGCCCGTCCGTCGAAACGGTTCGCCGAGCTCGCGTTCCGCACGCACAACTGCGACGCCATCTATGGCGTGATGCGTGGCGACGTCCTGCGCCACGCCACACCGCTCGGCAACTACATCGATGCCGACAAGGTCTTCCTCTGCGGTCTGGCGATGCGCGGACCGTTCATCACCATCGACCGCCCGCTGTTCTACAAGCGGTTCCACCCGAAGAACTACGTGGCCGACTGGCGAGATCGCATGGCCTGGTTCAATCCCGACAAGAAGGGCAAGCCGTCGTTTCCGAACTGGCTCGAGCTCCGTGGTTTCGCCAAGGTGGTCGCCACGGCGAAGATCCCGCTTCGCGACCGGGTGGTCTGCGCCGGCGTCACGATCGCGTGGGCGGCGTGGTACTCACCCAAGCTCGCCAAAGACCTGCTCGTCGCCGGCCGAACCGTGTGGTTCCGGGCCCGCCACAAGCAGGCTCCCTCGGGCGTCTACAACTGGGAGTGACTGGGCGACGTGCGCAGCGTCACCTGTACGGGCGCATCGACCCGTTCGAGCCAGCACTCACGGAAGTAGGGATAGATCTCCCTCGCACAGAACCAGCGGCCGGTGCTGCGATACCCGGAGCAGTACGCGTTCTCGAGTTTGATGCAGTCGCTGGTGAACTGGAGCATCTCGCCCGTCGGCTCCGAGATGATGTGCGTGACGCGACCCTTCACCTGCAGCACCTTGCCGCAGAACGCGGCCATCTCGGTGTCGAAGTGCAGGCCTCGGTTCGCTCCACCCTTGGTCAGGGTCGCTTCGATCTCCTTGCGCGATTTCACGCGGACCCATTCACCGACACGGAGGTTGAGCGGCTCGAACTTCGGCGATCGAGTGTGCGGGCCTGTCGGCCAGGGAAGTACGCCGAAACGATGCGCCGGCTGCCAGACAACCGCCCGAGCCATCACTCGAACGAATCTCCCGAGCGGCACATTTCCCGAGATGAACTCGCGAAACATCGGACGAGGATCGGTGTTCGACATCGGCGTCGATCCCTTTGCCATCTCGGTCGCCTGGCACCGATACCGGATCGTCCCATCATCGGTGTTTCGACGAGTGTTCGACTCCGTTCGTTCCCGCAGGGCTTCAACAGCCGCAGCGTCGTCGGTGCCGCCG
>DATAJN010000723.1:0-1604 GCA_036262105.1 Ilumatobacteraceae bacterium | reverse complement strand
GTGCCGATCACCGCCAGCTGTTCATCCGCAGCGGTCTGCAGACGGACCGCCGTGGCCCACAAGGCGTCGTCGGCGGCGAGGCGAGCAGCGACCATCAGCGAATAGACGGTCATCAGAGGTTGCCCGTATCGGAGTGCGAGCTGCAGACATTCGCGCTGGTGGTGCGCGGCACCCGACCGATCTCCGAACGTGAGCAGCGACTCGGCGATGTTGCCGTGCGCGCTCACCTGCAGGGCCTCGAGCCCCAGTCGCTGCCACGCCCCCAGTTCGAACTCGAACGCGGCGGCGGCGCCGGCGTGGTCGCCGCCGAACGAACGGGCGATTCCCAAGAGATTCCACATTCGACCCTGACCGCGATCCGGCAGAGACCGCCGCAGGACCTTCTCGGCCAAGCGGGCGGCGCGCTCGTGATCGCCGGACCTCAGGGCTAGCTCACCCTCCGTGCGCTCGACAGCGACCTCGTCCCACGGCGGCGGGCCGACTTCGCGCTGCAACGCCTGTGCGTCGCTGAGCGCCTTCGAGGCGAGGTCGATGTCGCCGACGCGAAGCCGGAGGTCGGCGAGGAGGGTCAGCAGACCGACGCGCGATCGGGTCGGAGTGTCGAGCTGCGAAACGTAGCGGGCCACCTCCTCGATCCCGTGATGGTACGACTGGAGGAGATCGTGGTACTGGCCGACCGACCACGCAAGTCGCTGTGCGATCGATGGATCATCGCTCGCCAGGAGCGAGATCAGCCCGCGCAGGTTGTCGACCTCCTCGCCCATGCGTGCCATCCACGCCCGGTCGAGCGCACACGTCGGGCCGAGCCGATCCAGGTACCACATGGCCAGACGGCGGGCAGCAGTCGCGATGTCGCCGCCGGGATCGTGGCGTCTGGCGAACGTTCGCACGGTCTCCGGAAAGCGAAAGCGGGTGCCGCCGGCGGCGTCAACGTTCAGCAAGGACTTGTTGGCCAGCGACCACACGAGATCCGGGATCAGGTCCGCGTCGAGGGTGTCGGTGGCCACTGCGGCGGCCGCGGTCTCGTACCCGAACGCGGCGACGAACACAGCGAGACGTCGCAACGTCGAACGTTCCGTCTCGCTGAGCAGGCGGTCGCTCCAGTCCAGCAGATCGTCGAGTGAGCGGTGACGCTCGGCCAGCGTTGGGTCTCGGCTGACGAACGAGCGTGCAGCATCGTCGAGGCCCAACAGGATCTCGTCCGGAGTCAACACACCGGCGCGGGCTGCGGCCATCTCGATCGCGAGCGGCAGCCCGTCGAGTCGCTGGCACAGCGTCTCGATCGCGGCTGGGTTGTCGAGCCGAGCCGCGCCGGCCGCGGCAGCTCGCTCGACGAACAGTTGCACCGCAGGCTGAGGAGTGCCACGGGTGTCGTCGGACCCGTCCCAGGGCAGTGGACCGAGCCGCACTACGGTCTCCGCTCGCCAACCGAGCGGTTCACGGCTGGTGCTGAGGATGCCAACTCGTGGGCTGTCCTCGAGAATGGTCGCTACCACCCGTGCCACTGCTTCTCGAACGTGCTCTGCGTTGTCCAGGATCAGCAACGCCTGTTTGCGGGCAAGGTGGCTGACGACGTCGACGAGTGCGTCGGAGTCTGGGCGCGT
>DATAJN010000722.1:0-2562 GCA_036262105.1 Ilumatobacteraceae bacterium | reverse complement strand
ATGATGCCGATGCCGATGATCTCGCCTTTCAAGGCGACCGGGTAATGACTTGTCAGGTACCGGTGTCTGTCGGCCGGGTCCACTGTCGACGGTCCATCGATCTCCACGTCGATGGTGGCTTGGCCCTCCTCGAGAACGTGGCGATACGACTGCTCGAGCGTTGGCCACATTTCCGGCACGACTTCTTGGATGGTTCGACCGATCTGCGCTGAAGCGGTTCCACCGCTGGCGGCAGCGAGTGATTCGTTCATGTGCCTGATCCGAAACTCCCGATCGATGAACCCGAAACCGACGGGTGCTTTTGATGGGAGCAATTCGAGCAACTGGAGCTGTTCTGCCGACCGGCGTTCGGCGCAGCGGAGGTCGCCTTCCACGACCTTGGCGTCGTCGATGTCGGTGGCGGTGCAGATCCACTTCAGCAATGCGCCGTCTGCGTCGCGGATGGGAAGGCAGTGAAACGCGTGCCATCGGTACTTCCCATCGGATCGGCGGATTCGCAGATCGAGGTGATACGGCGTGTGCGTGCGGACGGCGAGCTTCCACGTGCTACTCGCTTGATCGGCATCGTCGGGGTGTACGAGCGCCAGCCAATCCCAGCCGTACGTCGTCTTCACTCGCGAACCGGCGTAGGTCGTCGCCTGTCGGTTGAAGTATTCCGTCGACCCATCCGGCGCGGCAGTCCAGACGATGTGCGGGATTGATTCCGCGATCAGTCGAAAGCCGGCTTCGGAGGCTGTTACCGAAGCCGCACCGGTCATTGTCATTGGTCTCCGAGCCGCGGTACAGCATTTGCCGCTGGTACGCAACCAAAGTCTGGAGCAGCGTGGGTCCGAGACTGCCCGACCAGCTGTGGATCCGCTCGGCGGCGGTGTACGCCGTGCCGAGACAATGCTACCGCCCAGCTCTCCCATCCCGACCCACTTGAGCTGCCCGACCCTAACGAGCGAGTGCGACCGGGGGACCGCTGTCGGCGATCGAGGCTGAAGTTGCGGCAACCGGTATCGGCTCCAGCAGGCGCCGATGACCCCCAGGAGTGGAGAAAGGCGCCCAGGAGCGAAGAAAGAGGCTGGGACCTTCTATTCTGGTTGCAGGCCCCGCGGGCAGCGAGGCTGATCGTGTAGTGCTGGAAAGAGGTGCATGTGGAGCGTTGTCCTGCATGGGGTACACCCGGCTCAGGCGAGCGAACGCGACATGCACGACTCGCCGTTGGCAGCGGCGTTGCACGTCAGCGCCACCCACATCGCTGCGCGAAGGGTTTCCTCGCCCACGCTCCCGGTCGCATGCTTTCGACAACGAGACGGGAGGTTGCGGCATGAATGACGAGTCCGTGAACGGTCTCGAACTCGATGTCGAGTACCTCGCCGAGCGTGTCGACGTTGCGGTGAGGGGCGAGTTGGACATACTCACCGCTGCGGTCTTCGCCGGAGTGTTGAACGCGGTGATCGATGACGGATACCGGAACCTCGTCGTCGACACGGGTGGAGTCACGTTCATGGGTGCGGCGGGAGTCGGCATCATCGCTCGTGCTTGGGTGCGGCTGTCCGAGCTCGGCGGAACGATCACGCTGCGATCGGCATCTGAGCGGATTCGACAGCTCTTCGAAATCACCGATATGAATGATGCCGTCGTCTTCGCCGCGCCGGAGCCGTCGACGCCACAGGGCACGGACGTGCACGCCACCGCCCGGCCAAACGACACGAACGAGCCCGAGCTCGCCGCGAGCGGTCCGAGCGCCCTGTCGCGATCGAGCAGCGACGTGGTGGACGCCGCCCTCCGACTGGTCACGGCGTTGGCGGCGTCGACTGTCGAAAACGCTGACGGTGTGAGCGTGACCCTGGAGCGGCACGGTCGCCTGATGACGGTCGCCGCGAGCGACGATGCAGTGAAGGCGATGGACAGCCACCAATACGACACCGGCGAGGGGCCGTGCCTGTCTGCGAAGGCAGAGGGCCGGTGGTACTACATCGAGTCTTTGGCCGAGGAGACCAGATGGCCGAACTTCGTGCCGCTCGCCCTCGAGCAGGGCATTCACAGCATTCTGTCGTCACCGTTGATGACCAAGGAGCGGCCTCAGGGCGCGCTCAACATCTACTCGTCGAAGGAGCGGGCGTTCAACACCCGTGACCAAGAGCTCGCCGCTCTCTTCTCCGAACAGGCGTCGGCAATCTTGACCACTGCTGCCCCGGACGAGACCGACGAGCAGGCCGACCAACGGTTTGCCAGCGCGTTGGTCGCGCGTCAGGTCATCCAACAAGCCCAGGGGGTGATCATGGAACGCGATGGCCTGAGCGCTGAGGTTGCGGTCGGCGCGCTCCATCGGGCCGCTCGGGCGGCCGGCGTCACAGTCCTGGCCTACGCGACCACGGTGATTGCATCGATAAGTGCCAACGGAAAGCCAACGAGCACCGTTGATGAGTGAGCTTGATCCCCTCGAAGAAGCGCGCCGAACGCTCGAGATGTCGGTATCGGACCTGTGGTGGCGCTACTTCGCGTTGGGTGGCATGGGGAGCGAGCTGGAGATCGAGGCGATCCTGTTCGGAGCGCTCGTGCCGAGCAGTTCAC
>DATAJN010000721.1:0-5025 GCA_036262105.1 Ilumatobacteraceae bacterium | reverse complement strand
TGCAGCACCGAATACGACCAGATGGCGTCGATCAGGTCGCGCTCGCCGGCGACTACACCGAGCGTGGCGTCGTTGAGGCCGGCGATGCCCTTGGTTGCAGAATGCAGCGAGAGGTGCACGCCGTACGCCAGCGGCTGTTGGCCGAGCGGTGTGGCGAATGTCGAGTCGACCACGGTGACGGGGCCGCGCAGTGCGCCGAACTCTTCGAGGTCGACGAGCTCCAGGCGCGGGTTGGACGGTGTCTCGGCCAGCGCCAGCATCGTTCGACCGGGCCGGATCGCGGCGGCGAACGCCCCTGGCTCGGTGCCGTCGATCAGTGTTGTCTCGATACCCATGCGTTGACACGGACCCTGAAGGAACGCCAGCGTGCCGGCATAGAGCTGACGCTGAGCGACGATGTGGTCGCCGCTCGAGCAGATCGCGAACACGACGGTGGCAATGGCCCCCATTCCCGAAGCGAACGCCAGTGCGTCGTCGGCGCATTCGAGTGCGGCAATTGCTTCTTCGAACGAACGCACAGTCGGGTTCGAATAGCGGCTGTAGAACTCTCCGGCCCGGGTTGCAGTGGCCCGTCGATTGGCATCGGCGAGGCCCTCGCTCTCCCACGTCGTGCTGGCCCACAGTGCCGGAGCCAACGACGTTCGACTATGGGCGCGACCAGCAGTGATTGCCCGCGTCGCCGGTTGCTGGCTCTCGCTCATCGCCCCAACGCTACGCGCTGGAACCTCGCGGTTCCTACCGAGTTGGCCCATCTCGCTACTGTCTCGCCGTGGCCATCGACCTCGGAGCGTCCTACCGGGCAGCGCGACTTCGCATTGCCGATCTCGTCGACAACGACCTCGCCGATGTGCGAGTTCCGGCAACACCTGACTGGACGGTTCACGACGTCGTCAGCCATCTCCTCGGCGTGGTCACCGACGTCTCGACGGGCAACCTCGAAGGTGTCACGACGGCTCCGTGGACGGCCGCGCAGGTCGAGCGGTGCGCAGGCAAGACGGTCGCCGAAGTGATCGAGGAATGGGCGGGTGCCGCCCCGGGCTTCGAGTCGTTCCTGTCGTCACCGGCGGGATCCAACGCCAGTGCAGCCGTAATGGACGTGCATTGCCACGAGACCGACGTCCGTGCCGCGCTCGGTCTCGGCCCGGCAATTCCCGACGACGTGTTGGTCTGGGCCGGGGAAAGCATGCGCACCGGTTTCAACGCCCAAGTCGCCGCTGCCGGCTTGCCGAAGATCACCCTCGACGCCTCCGATTTTGAACTGTTCCGTGGTCGCCTCGGGCGCCGTACCCGCGACGAGGTGACCGCATTCGGCTGGTCGGCCGACCCCGCGCCCTACCTCGACATCTTCTTCATCTTCGGCCCCACCGACCACCCTGTCGGCTCCTAACCGCGCGGTGTTTGATGGCCGAGGCCCCGATACGGGGCTCCAGTTCACAAACGCTGCGGAATGTCAGCCGAGTGGCTTGATGTGGTGGTGCAGCAGTCCGTTCGACGACACCGCGGAGTCGTGCAGGTACGTTCGCTCGCCGTGGCGGTCGGTGAACGTTCCGCCCGCCTCCTCGACCACCACCATGACGGCGGCCAGGTCGTAGGGCTCCAAACCGATCGCGTCGATCGCCAGATCGATCGCCCCTTCGGCAACCAGCATGTGTTGCCAGAAATCGCCGAAGCCGCGGGCCCGGTAGGCGCCCTGTTGAATGGCGACCAGCGTCTCGGTGAGGCCGACCTCGTCCCATCCCTTGGAGAAGGTCACGCACACCTGTGCCTCGTCGAGGCGCTCGACGCTCGATACGTGGCACGGCCGGCCGTTGGCCAGCGCGCCGTGGCCTCGCGCTGCCCACCAACGTCTGTGAAGCGCCGGCGCCGACACCACCCCGACAACTGCGCCGTGCTCGGCATGGGTCAGAGCGATCAGCGACGCCCACACCGGGATGCCGCGCACGAAGTTGGAGGTGCCGTCGATCGGATCGATCACCCACCGCCACGGCGACTCGAGGTTGCCGACCACGCCGTGTTCTTCACCGAACAGGCCGTCGTCAGGCCGTCGGTTGGCGACCACGGCGCTGATTGCCGCCTCGGCCCGGCGATCCGCCTGCGTGACCTCGGTGCGGTCGGGTTTCCAGTCGAGGTCGAACGATCGTTGCTCGAAGAAGGGCAGGGTGATCCCGTCGGCGATCTCGGCGAGTTCCAGGGCGAGAGCAAGATCGGCGGGCAGGTCGCGATCGACGCTCATCGGGAGTAGTTCGGCTTGCGCTTCTCGCGCAGCGCGTTGATGCCCTCGGCCGCCTCGGGCCCGAAGAAGTTGAGCACTTCGTAGGCGAGTGATGCCTCGAAGTAGGGCAGGGCCGGGCGGAGCCAGTAGTTGAGCGACCGCTTCGTGAGCCGTAGCGCGTCCTGTGGCCCGACTGCGAACCGTTCGGCGATGCCGAGCGCTGTCGACAGCACCTCGTCGGGCGGCACGGCCTTCGACACGAGCCCGATCCGTTCGGCCTCGCGCCCGTCGATGAAGTCGCTGGTCATCAAGTAGTACTTGGCCTTGGCCATGCCGCACAACAACGGCCAGATCGCCACGGCGTGATCGCCCGCGGCCACACCGATGCGGAGGTGGCCATCGGTCAATCGGCACTCCTCGTTGATGATCGAGATGTCTGCCATCAGCGCGACCGCCAACCCGGCCCCGACGGCGACGCCATTGATGGCACTGATGATCGGAGTGTCGCACTCGAGCATCGTGCGCACGATGTCGCCGCCCTCGCGCAGCGTCTGCACGCCGCGCTCGTAGTTGTTGAGCTGGCCGGCGACCCAGTCGAGATCGCCACCGGCGCTGAAGGCCTTGCCATCTCCCGTCACGACGACGGCGCGCACCTCGGGGCTGGAGTGGATGTCGGCGAAGATCGTCGCCAGTTCGGCGTGCATCGTGGCGTCGGTGGCGTTGAGCTTTCCGGGGTTCGACAAGGTGATGAGCATCACGCCCTTGTCGTCGAGTTCGAGTTGCAGACGTGTGTATCGATCGAAGGGCGTGGTGAGCACGCGGCGACGTTATCGCTCGGACTACGCGACGATCGAGCGACGCACCGCCGCGGCGATCCCGTCGGCATCGAGGCCCAACTGGGCAAGGATGCGATCCGGCTTGCCCTGCGGAATGAACCGGCTGGGCAATCCGAGAACCTCGACCGGCAGATGGGGTGCGGCTGTGTGAACCTGATCGGCGATCGTCATGCCGATACCGCCGTCGCGGATGCCGTCTTCGCACGTGACGACGGCTCGATGCGTGGCGGCCTCGGTGATCATCTCCGGGTCGAGTGGGGCGCACGACCTGACGTCCCAGACGGTGACGTCGATGCCTTGCTCGGCGAGCGTCTGGGCTGCCTGGGCGGCGAACGTGACGAGCTTGCCGATCGCGAGAATGCACACCGCGCCGTCGCCGCGGCGCAGGCGCCGGGCGTGCAGACCGACGCCGACCTCGTGCTCGCCAACCTGCGGCGCCGTTCCGTTGGGGTACCGAATGGCCACTGGGCCGTCGTCGGCGAGTTCGATCGCGTCGTGCAGCATGACCTGCAGTTCCTGGGCGCTCGACGGCGCCAGCACGCGCATGCCCGGTACCTTCGCCAGCAGTGCAAGGTCGTACACACCGTGGTGACTGGGGCCGTTGTCGCCCGTGATGCCGGCACGATCGAGGCAGAACACGACCGGCAGGCGGTGCAAGGCGACGTCGTAGACGATCTGGTCCCATGCTCGATTGAGGAACGTGCTGTAGATCGCCACCACTGGCCGCAAACCGCCCATCGCCATTCCGGCGGCGCCGGTGACGGCGTGTTGCTCGGCAATGCCGACATCGAAGAATCGATCCGGAAAGCGGGTCTCGAATGGGATCAAACCCGTCGGCCCGGCCATCGCTGCCGTGATTGCCACGACGCGCCGATCGGCCTCCGCCTCTTTGATGATCCCTTCGGCGAACGCCTGGGTGTACCCGGATGGGATGGCCGGTGGCGGGCCGATCGCCGGATCGAACACCGGGGCGTCGTGCAGGTGCTTCTCGTCGTCGTCTTCGGCCGGCGAGTAACCGCGGCCTTTCTGCGTGACGACGTGAACGAGGATCGGCCCCTCGGCCGAGAGCTCGATCGCGTTCAAGAAGGTGCGCTCCAGCTCTTCGATGTCGTGCCCGTCGATGGGGCCGACGTAGCGCACTCCGAGCGCTTCGAAGAACGACGGTGGTTGCAGGAACTCGCGCACCGCTGCCTTGAACGCCTCGACGCCCTTCTCGGCCTGCGGGCCGACGTACGGAAGCTCGCGAAGGAACTGCTCGAGCTTCCTCTGTCGCTTCACGTAGACAGGGTTGAGCCGGATGTTGGTGAGGCTGTGCGACAACCGGTCGGTGATGCGTACCGGCAGGCTGGGGTGATCCGCCATGGATCGATCGATTGGAGTCGGTCCCGCGGTGAGGTTGGAGATCGTCGGCGCGTAACTGCGGCCGTTGTCGTTGAGCACGATGATGACCCGTTGTCCGGAGTGACCGATGTTGTTCAGCGCCTCGTAGGCCATCCCGCCGGTCATCGAGCCGTCGCCGATCACCGCCACGATGTGCCGCCGCGTGTCGGTGCCGGCGTCGCGGGCGATGGCGAGCCCGTAGGCGTACGACAGGATCGTCGACGCATGACTGTTCTCGACGAAGTCGTGAACGCTTTCCTCGCGACTGAGGTACCCGGACAGCCCGCCGGCTTGCCGGAGTTGGTCGAATCGGTTCTGTCGCCCGGTGACGATCTTGTGGATGTATCCCTGGTGGCCGGTGTCCCACAGGATCGCGTCGAGGGGTGAATCGAACACGCGATGCAGGGCAAGCGTGAGCTCGACGGCACCCAAGTTCGAGCCGAGGTGTCCGCCGGTCTCGGCGACCGCTTGGACTACGAAGTCGCGGATCTCGCCGGCCAAGTCGTCGAGCTCGGCGTAGCTCAGCGCCCGCAGATCGGCAGGCTCACGGATTTCGTGCAGCGACATGGCGGGGATGACGTTACTTCCCGACCAATG